>CAMOEP010000152.1 GCA_946612185.1 uncultured Ruminococcus sp. | reverse complement strand
GTTTTAGGAAGGGGGTTTGGGGGATAACCCTTTTTCAAAAGGGTTTCCCCCAACAAAAGCAGCCCGTACCAGGAAGAAAGCCGCAGGGGAGCGGTTACTTCGTTGCGCTCTTGGCGTATTCGGAGAGGATAGCGGAAGCGTCGGCGGCGGTTATTTGCTTGTCGCCATTGATGTCGGCAAGGTACTCCTGCTTGATGGACATACCAGAATCATTGCCGGTCGCCATATTGCTATAAGCACGCAGTACAGCAGAAGCGTCAACGGAACTTAAAAGCCCATTTCCGTCGATATCGCCCATGATGCAGTTATTCTCGTCGAGAAAGTCGATGCCGTTTGCCAGCGCATAACTTTCGGCATAGCTGCCAGTTTCGCCACGGATAACGACTTTCTGGTAGTTCACTATCTCGCTGGTATGCGGCTCAGCGTGAACGCCGATAGCATTTTTGCCGATATTAGTAACTGTCGGCGGTATAGTTATATCAAGCACCGGGCAGCCGAAAAATGCTTCGCCGCCGATAGTTGTTATATTATCACCGATAGTCACCTTACCCAGTGATGTGCATGAGTAGAAACAGCGTGCAGGTATCTCGGTGAGCGCCTCGCCTGTTCCGCTAAGGTCGATGCTTGTCAGACTTGTACAGCTCATAAATGAACCGATGCCGAGACTTTTCAGCGATGAGGGCAGTTCCACACCGTCAAGATTCAGGCAGCCCTGAAATGCGTAGTCGTCGATATCCACAAGATATGACGGAAGTCTTATGGAATTTATTTCGGTATTCAGCGCCAGCGCTTTCATACCCAGTGAAACGAAGGCAGTATTCTTGCTGTCGTAGATAGTAGTGTCCGGGATATATACATAGTTCCCGGTTGACTCAATAGCTGAGATCACAGCAACAGCTTCTATATCATCGTTTATAATGCTGCTGTATCTGCTGCTTGAGGTGGTATCATATACAATAGTGCCTACATCTACGCCGAGGGTGGCTGCTGATGCCGAATATGGCACAGCAGCACAGGCGGAGAGTGCAGAAGCTAAAATGGCGGCAGTCAGTTTTTTCATATTAGTCCTCCTTTACATATATTTCCGCTGACCATGACCATAGACGGCTCGCTCATCAGATCGAGGGGGTCGCAGCCCTTGGGGTATAGCTGGAGGTCAGCGTCCTTTCCGGGAGTGATACTGCCGGTCTGCTCGTCGATACCGAGTATAGCAGCCGCATCGCAGGTAATAGCCCTGAGAGCCTTTTCCCTTGAAAGACCGCCCTTTATCGCAGCCATTGCCGAAAGCGGCAGGTATTGTATAGGTGTAACGGTGTGGTCGGTGCATATAGCGATAAGAGCGCCGGCGTTAGCCAGTTCTGCGGCATTTTTCAGCTCCAGGCGGCTCATTTCCGGCTTGCATCTGTCGCACAGCAGAGGGCCGCATATCACGGGTACTTCCTCCTCAGCGATAATATCAGCGATAAGGTGACTTTCCGTGCCGTGGATAATTACCGGGTCGAGGGAGAATTCCTTAGCAAGGCGCATAGCGGTGCAGATATCGTCAGCCCTGTGGCAGTGGAAGAACGCCTTTTGCTTCCTGTCCAGCAGGGGCATGAGGGCTTCGCACTTGATATCGTACTCCGGCGGCTCGTAGTTCTCGTTATCGGAGTAGTAGCTGTCCATGTCGTGAGCGTAGCGCCGTGACTTATACAGCCCCTCTCTGATAATAGCGGCAATAGCCATACGGGTCATAGGGGTTTCCGCCTTGTCGTTGTAGACACGTTTGGGATTTTCGCCCAGGGCGAACTTTATGCCGCAGTTTTTTATGAGCATATCGTCGATGCGTCTGCCGTTTGTTTTTACGGCGCATATTTCGCCGCCGCAGGGGTTAGCGCTTCCGGGGCAGACCGCAGCGGAAGTTATACCACGTTCTCTTGCTTCGCAGAAGCAGCGGTCAAAGGGATTGATGCCGTCGATAGCACGCATATGGGGAGTGAAAGGCTCGGTGGACTCGTTGCAGTCATCGCCCTCGAAGTCCAGACCGTCCTCGATGATACCCAGGTGGGTATGAGCGTCGATGAAGCCGGGGAGGAGAGTACCACCCTCGGCATCAAGGTCATTTTCGGTGATATTTTCCGGTATACCCTCACCGATTGCGGCAATTTTACCGTCGGTGACTTCCACCCAGCCGCAGGGGATAGAGCCGGAATTATCCATAGTAATGATCTCAGCGTTATATATAAGCATATAAAAACTCCGTTATCGTCGAATCGCCGCAGCGATAGCCTCAGCCACCTCGATGGGGCTGCCGGAAGCGTCGATGCGGACTGTTGAATTTTCAAGGTAAACGTTCCGGCGGCTGTTATAGCGCTCCAGAAGTTCATCTTTGGTCGATGAAGCAGCGATAGGTCGGTTGGTATCGCCGCAGATACGTTCATAGCAAGTCTCGAAAGGTACATCGAGGAATATGACCGTGCCGTTTTCGCTTGCTTTTTTAGCGGTATCAGGGTTCAGCATAGCGCCGCCGCCGGTAGCGACCACGGCAGTTTTCCCGCACATGGAAGTAACTATCCTTGCCTCCACCTGGCGAAAATACGGTTCGCCCTTCTGAGCGAATATATCCGGTATCGGCATACCCTGATCCTGAACTATCATATCGTCGGTATCGAAGAAACCGCAGCCCAGTTTTTTAGCGGTGAGTTTACCGACGGTGGATTTACCGCAGCCCATGAAGCCGCAGAGGAAAATAGTCATAAATCAACCTTCTTTTCTATATATGTTGAAAATCGTTCAAAAAAAGCAATGAATAAATATTCACACAAAACGAATAATTATTCATTATCAAAAATCCTGAAAACGAATATTTATGCAAAAATATTCATACCCGGCAATAAATCGCCGGAAATCGGGGGATCACTGAGCGGAGTTCATGCGGTCAACTTCTGCTTCCACCTGCTTGATGATAGCGGAAATGTCCTCCGCAGCGAACTCGCCGCCGTACCAGAGTTCATGAGCCTTGACAGCCTGATAAACCAGCATAGCAGCGCCGCCGATGGCTATTTTTCCACGCTCTCTTGCCTTTTTCATGAGCAGAGTTTCGTTGGGATTATAAATAACGTCGAAGAAACTCAGGCAGTTATCAATGACGGAATCCGGAACAGCACAGCTTTCGGTCTTGGGGTACATACCCACGGGAGTAGCGTTTATCATAAGGTCGAAATTTCCCTCTATCTGGTCGATCTGACATATGCGGACTCTTGCCTCGCCGCACTTGGAAAGTATCTCAGCCATAACGAGCTGTGCGGTCTGGATATCCTGCGGGATAACAGCAATAGTCAGTTCTGCGTCGTGGAGAGCGGCTTCAATGGCTATCATTCTGCCAACGCCGCCGCAGCCTACCAGCAGTACCTTACCGCCCAGGGGCAGCAGTTCAGCCGAACGCAGGAAGCCGTCACAGTCGGTGTTATATCCGATGAACTTGTCGCCGTCGTTCCTTACGCAGTTTACTGAATTATAGCGGACAGCGCTCTCGCCCATTTCGCCTATCATAGGGATAATTGCGGTCTTGTGGGGAATAGTGATATTGAAGCCTTTCAGTTCACGCAGTATACCCTCGCTGTCGGAAAGTGCTTCCGGGGCGATGTCGATAAGTTCGTAGGAATAGTCGGTGATACCGCTGAGGGCGAAAAGCTGCTTATGTATCAGCGGAGACATTGAGTGACCCAGAGGGTGACCGATAAGTGCGTATTTATCCATAGATCTCAGCTCCTTCAAGTGTAGTGATATTTTCGATATTGAAAGCCTTCACGTCGGAAAGAGTCTTTTTGACCAGACCGGTGAGAGTCTTGCCTGGGCCGAATTCAGCGAAAATATCAGCGCCGTCGTTCTTCATCTGGTTCAGTTCGGAAGTGAAGCGGACGGGGGAAACGATATGCTTAGCCAGAAGTTCGGGCATATTGCTGAAATCGGTAAGTTCGCCGCCGGTAATATTGGAGTAGTACTTCACCTGAGGCGCTCTGAAAGTAATGGTCTTGGCAGTTTCCAGGAATTTATCAGCAGCAGGCTGCATCAGCTTTGAGTGGAAAGCGCCGGCAACGTTCAGGGGGATAACTCTTGCCTTCATGCCTGCGAAAACCTCGCTGACCTCGGCAATGCCCTCAGGAGTGCCTGCGATAACGGTCTGCTGGGGGGAGTTATAGTTTACGGCAGTAACGTAATTTGAAGCGTTATTACATACCTCCTCGATCTTTTCGGGAGCGAGTTTCATAATAGCAGCCATAGCGCCCTTAGTTGCACTTGCAGCCTCCTCCATAGCCTCAGCCCTTGCCTTGATGAGGGTGAAAACGTCCTCCAGACTTACCATGCCAGCCATAGCCATAGCAGCATATTCGCCCAGTGAGTGACCAGCAACACCGCCGAAATCAAAGGGAGCGCCGGAAGTATGACCCTTGTTGAGCGCAGCAGATATGCACACCAGAGAGGTAGCAAGGATAGCCGGCTGTGCGTACTTAGTGCGTGAAAGTTCCTCAATGCCTGTATCAAAGCAGACCTTCTTCATGTCATATCCAAGAATCTCGGAAGCTGTGTTGTAGATCTCGTCGGTGTGGGGGAAAGCCTCGTTGATATCCCTGCCCATGCCGGGATACTGTGAGCCTTGTCCGGAGAAAAGTGCGATTTTCATTACTGAAACATCCTTTCGACCATCGTCAATTATTTTGAGTTTTATCCTCCGGATATTGTGCAGAATGACGATATTTTCACTTCGACCCAATAAAGGATTAAAATATCATTGCAAAAAATCCGGAAATGATTTACAATATATATTGTATACTTGCGTGCAGAGGCGTGTGAATATACTGCACAGCTATACAACTATAATAACACAAATTCAGAAGATTTACAACAGTTTTTTTGTTATTGTACAAAATGACTGGAGACATAAATTTTTTTACCGGTCATTCCGTCAAATATTTCTGAGGATAAGTACCGAAAAGGAGTAGTAAATGGGTATTAATATCGTAGCTACAGGAAGCTATATCCCTGAGCAGAAACTGAAAAATGACGACTTCAGGCGATTCATTGATACAAACGACGAGTGGATACGCACAAGGACAGGTATCACAGAGCGTCCCATGGCAGGCTGGGAGCCTACATGGTATATGGGCGCAAAGGCTTCACAGCAGGCTATTGAAAGGGCAGGCATCGATCCGAAGGATATTGGTCTTATCATAGCTTCGACCGTAACATCTGACTTCCTGACCCCCAGCGTGTCTGCTATTATCCAAAGGGAGACAGGTGCAGTCAATGCGGCTGCATTTGACCTGAATGCTGCCTGTTCCGGATTTGTATATGCGCTGGATACTGCAAGGCGTTTTCTTGATACAGGATGCGGTAAGTATATACTGATATGCGCAACAGAGGCGCTTTCACGCTTCCTTGATTTTGAGGACAGAACTACCTGTATCCTTTTCGGTGACGGTGCGGCAGCGGCTATCGTTGAAAAGAGCGATAAGCTGTTCAGTTCATATATCGCATCTGACGGCAATGGAGCGCACTATCTCTGCGCAAGAAGCCTGAATGTTGCGCCGGAAGTAAAGGTTGAATCAGACTTTAATGACGGCTTTACTGACAAGCCCCTGCATAAGCTTTATCAGGAAGGCAAGGAGGTATACAAGTTTGCAGTAGGCGCTCTGCCGAAGGCATTCGAGGGAGCAGCCGCCGGAAGCGGGATAACTGCTGAGGATATCGACTGGTTCATACCTCATCAGGCGAATGTGCGCATAATCGAGACAGCTTCCAAGAAGCTTGGCGTACCTATGGATAAATTCATCATAACCCTTGATCACTTTGGAAATACATCAAGTGCATCTATCCCCCTGGCGCTGAATGAAGCGATAGAAAAGGGAAAGGTACAGCGTGGACAGAAACTCGCCCTCATAGGCTTCGGAGCAGGTCTGACCTACGGAGGCGCTATAATAGAGTACTAAAACTATCTGCAATGTGTGATTAATGTTTTCGCATACGCTCACGTTTTTAAAATACATCGCCGCAGGGCGATACCGGAATTACGCATTACGAATTAATGTATACAGGAGGCTACTATGAAAACAAGGATAACTGAACTTTTAGGCTGCCAGTACCCCAT
>CAMOEP010000151.1 GCA_946612185.1 uncultured Ruminococcus sp. | reverse complement strand
ACGAGGCTGCTAAGGCTCAGGCTGAGATCGACAAGATGAAGAAGAACGTTATGGAATCCGCTTTCGACGGCGACTGGTTCATCAGAGCTTACGACGCTAACGGCGAGAAGATGGGTTCAAAGGAGTGCGAGGAAGGCAAGATCTTCATCGAACCCCAGGGCTTCGCTGTTATGTCTGAGATCGGTAAGGAGGAGGGCGCTGACATCAAGACCCTTAACTCTATCGACAAGTACCTGAATACTAAGTACGGTCTGGTGCTGAATAACCCTGCTTTCACAAAGTACTATATCCAGTACGGTGAGATCTCTACATATCCCGGCGGCTACAAGGAGAACGCTGGTATCTTCACTCACAACAATGCTTGGATCATCTGCGCTGAGGCTTATGCCGGCAGAGGCGACAAGGCATTCGAGTACTACAGCAAGATCGCTCCCGCTTTCAACGAGGATATCTCCGACCTGCACAAGACCGAGCCTTACGTTTACGGTCAGATGATCGCTGGTAAGGACGCAAGCAGATTCGGTGAGGGCAAGAACTCCTGGCTGACTGGTACTGCTGCTTGGAACATGGTAGCTATTTCTCAGTACATCATCGGTGTACAGCCTGCATTTGACGGTCTCCAGGTTGACCCGTCTATCCCTCACGAGTGGGACGGCTTCACAGCTACAAGAAAGTTCCGTGGTGCAACATTCAACATCACTGTTAAGAACCCCAACCACGTTTGCAAGGGCGTTAAGTCCCTGACTGTTGACGGCAAGGCTATCGAGGGAACTATCGTTCCTGCTTTCGCTGACGGCACTCACGAAGTTGAGGTCGTAATGGGCTAAATTTAATGCGTAATGCGTAATTCGTAGTGCGTAATTATGGAGCGTCCGCCGGTTTCCGGTCGGGCGCTCTTTTTTAATGCGTAAATCGTAGTGTGTAATGCGTAATTACGGCATTTCCTTGCAAAAAGTATATGTATAAATATGGTATAACTATATGTATAAAAACTGTACTGAAGTGTATGTATAAATATGGTATAATAATGACGAAAAAAGCGCACTAAAATCAAAAAATATATAAAAAACATCAAAAAACTGTTGACAAACCGAAGAATATATGATATACTAATAGTACATTCTGGGATGCAATAAAAAAAGGAGGCAAATATAATGATTACATTAATATGTATCATAGACGCTGCACTTATCGGCAGTGGCGTTGCCATGCTCCACGGTGAGATCTGCGGTCTTTGGTGAGGTCACTGGAATTGGCGGACTTAAAGTAAAGTCCGTCTTTTCCGCATAACACCGCCATTTTCTAACAACGCCCCAAAAACTGTTCCAAGTTCGCAGAAAATTTTATATGACATTTTCGGAAATATATGCTATACTCTAATCATGGAAGTGATACAGCAGTAATGAGCTGGAATTTTATGCTATCAGCTTATGTTGTATCGAAAGGTGCATTCAGCAAAATTATTTGGTATGAAAAAATTTTTATTATATCCCTCGCACCTTGTTCCGCTGCTAAAAGCCCTATCAGCAAGTATTTATTTTATGAAAAAACGGGGCTTTGTTCCACGCAGCACTGAACAGCAGTTCCCCCTGCATAGTTCAGTACCATATTAAGCGGAGAATCGCCGTGTTCAGCGGCTTCTCATAACCCTGCCCGGGAACCATAGGGCACCTAATTATTAGGAAATGCTCTGCCTGAGTGAATGAATATGGCTAAAAGCACATACAGCAATTTTCATCGAATAGGAGATTGAATGATTTATTTAGTGCTTTGTAACACCTTCCATACGCAGTTCCTAAATGGCAGAGCATCGCAGATCACGTCCGCCAGATGCGGACTTCCTCTATCCGGGACTGTTCCATATAAGGAGCAGTTTCCGGTATATATTATGCGCCGTTAGCTCAGTTGGTAGAGCATGGAAAATCCCGCCTTGAAAAAAGCGGTAACTGCAACTACTTGCGTCTTTCTAACGCCAGGGTCACCTGTTCGATTCAGGTACGGCGCACCATCATCAAATATGCGTGGTCCGTATGTACAGTACCTCCTTTTTGGCAGCAGTTCCTGCGCCTGTGTACTGCGGATCACGCATATTCATCACCTCCCCCGAAGAAAGGAGCATATCTATGCTGGAACTTTTAAGAAATGAAGCCGAAAAGACTCTTACCCTCAACGGCGAAACTACTTACACCACCTCCGGTCTGTACTGCCTCGACCTTTTCTTCGGATGCGGTGCTATGCGAAACCGAAACGATATGGACATAAAGAAATTAGTCAATCGTGCTTTCATTGCCGACCCCGTTACTACTCTGCGTATTTTATTCTACGCAAGAGATATCCGTGGCGGTCTGGGCGAGAGAAGATTCTTCCGCCTCGCTATCAGCAGTATTGCCCAGGCAAATCCCGATGCTATTATACGCAATATCAAGTATATCCCCGAATACGGCAGATACGACGACCTGCTCGTGCTTTTCGGCACTCCCTGCGAAAAGGCTGCTATGAGCTTTATCAAGGAGCAGTTTGATGCTGATATGGCTGCACTCAGCGACCCCTCAAAGCCCGTTTCTCTCCTCGGCAAGTGGCTTCCCTCCGTGAATGCCTCCTCCTCTGCTGCTAAGAGTCTTGCTCACAGGATAGCTAACGCTATGGGCTTAAAGTGTGCTGAGTACCGCAAGTCAATTTCTGCCCTGAGAAAGCGCATCGCTATCATCGAGAATAATTTGCGTACCAAGGACTATACCTTCGATTACTCCACTGTACCGTCAAATGCTATGATGAAGTACAGAAAAGCCTTCATTCGCAACGACGGCAGCCACTACAGCAGCTACATCGAAGCTGTAACATCAGGCAAGGAGAAGATTAACGCTTCCGTCCTCTACCCTTACGATATCGTCCGCAACTGCTTTGGATATACCATGGAGGAAACAGGCTATCTGGACGCTGCCTGGAATAACCTGCCTGTTTACGGCGATAATAACGCAAATGCCCTCGCTGTTGTGGACGGTTCAGGCTCAATGTATTGCAATGGAAACGGTGTTCGCCCCATTGACGTGGCTATTTCCCTGGGTATTTACTTTGCTGAGCATAACAAGGGTAAGTTTGCCGGAAACTTCATCACATTCTCATGCACTCCCCAGCTTATCAAGATAACCGGCGAAAATATCTGCGAAAAGGTGAACTTTGTAAGCACCTTCTGCGAGGTAGCAAACACCGACCTGGAAGCCGTTTTCGACCTGCTGCTTACTACTGCCGTAAAAAACAAAGTTCCCCAGAAGGATATGCCTGAGAGACTGTATATCATTTCCGATATGGAGTTTGACCGCTGCTGCTATGGAGCGGAGGATAGTACCCTTTTCCAGAAAATGAAGCAGAGGTACAAAAAGTACGGCTACAAGCTGCCTAACATCATCTTCTGGAATGTCAATAGCTGGCAGGCTAACTGTCCTGTGAGATACGATCAGACTGGTGCTGCACTTGTTTCCGGCGCAAGTCCTTCGCTGTTCTCTATGGTTCTTAGTGACGATATCAACCCCTTACAATTGATGCTGAGCGTCATCAACGCCCCCCGTTACTCCTGCATCAACTGACCTGAAATCGGCTCGTTTACTGTGACTTTTATTAAGAGAAAGCCACAGCAAGCGAGCCGTTTTTTTGTTGAGAAATAGAAAAGCTGCGTTGGTGGGAAGTTCAGAACTAAGACTATGTATTAGCTCTGAACCTCCGACCATGTCGCAGCTAAGGTAAGGAAAATGAAATAAATATAGAAGGGGAATTGGGGGATTACTTAATCCTCTTATAGTATACCCCCCTTTCCTTAAAATAACCTTAAACAAGCTGAGCCAGCTTGACCGCTTATCACGTTGTCGCTTGCTTACGCTCGCTTACTGCGTAGAATAGCGAATTTTGCCGTCGCTCAACTTGGTTTGCAATGGGACAAAGTTCTCCGGTAGATTTGTAAAGCATCAAGTTTACAGAATTTCCCGAATAGAACTTAGTACCAAGGAAAACACGGTTGAGCGACGTAAAAATGTGATGTTCTGTCAAAGTGAGCGAGTTAACGAGCGACAACGTGATATGCGCCGCCGCTCGCTAAGCGGCAAGCGGCTATTTTACGATACGAAGACGGCTCGGATTATGGTGTAGCCGTAGGGTGCAACGTGGAGAGTGTCCTCGCCAAAATCACCGTAGAATCCCCGCAGATCAGTGAAACGGTTCAGCTTCTTCGACAGTTCTTTCACCGTCACTTCATCGCCGCTTCGGTTCACGAAAATAATATAGTCCAAATCTTCGCCCTGCCGGGTGAATCCAACTATGCGTTCATCATATACTTCCTCGTCGTTGAATACAAAATATGTCCTGCCAGACTTAACGTTCGGAATAGACTTCCTTACCTTGCCCAGACGCTTTACATACGCAAGAAGCTCCTGATCCTCCTGTCCCCAGGGGAAACAGCGGCGGTTGAACGGGTCTTTATAGCCCTGCAAGCCTACCTCGTCGCCGTAGTATATACACGGCACTCCCGGCAGGAAGTACAACAGCGCCATTGCCGCTTTGAGCAGGTTCTTGCCGTGTTCGTACTGCTCAGGTGTAAGCATATGCTCCGCCATCCAGTCCTTGCTCTTGTCGTCGCAGGGTTCGCCGCCAAGACGGTTTATTGCTCGCTCGATGTCGTGGGTCGATACAAAGTTCATCAGCACATCAACGGCGGCTTTGGGGTAATTCTCGATAATATCCATAACGGAATCAACGAACTGGTGAACAGGCGCACCCTTCATGAAGTTGAGTATCGCCTCACGGAACGGGTAATTCATAACGCTGTCAAGCTGGTCGCCCAGAAGATAGCGCCGCTTTACGCCGTAGCTTTCCTTGTGGGAAGCGTCCTCCCATACCTCGCCTATAACTATCTTGTCCTTGCTGAATCCCTTCACGCTCTTTCGCAGATTATTGAGGAACTGGTCTGGCAGTTCGTCCGCAACATCAAGTCGGTATCCGGCAGCGCCCTGGGATAGCCAGTATTGCAGAACGCCTTCCTCGCCGCAGATGAACTCGGTATAGTCCTCGTCGTTCTCGTTGACGTTGGGGAGTGTGTCGATGCCCCACCATGCTTCGTATACATTAGGGTAATTGATAAAGCTGTACCACTCGTAATACCGGCTGTCCTTGGACTGATAAGCGCCGGGTTCAGGGTATCTGCCATTTTTGTTGAAGTATACGCTGTCTGAACCGGTGTGGGAGAATACGCCGTCGAGGATAATGGATATGCCCATTTTCTTTGCTTCTGCGCACAGTTCTGCGAACTCCTCGTTAGTTCCCAGCATAGGGTCAGCTTTCATATAATCAGCGGTATTATATCTATGGTTCTCATGTGACTCGAAAATGGGGTTCAGGTATATACAGGTCACGCCCAGTTCCTTGAGGTAGGGCAGTTTCGACTGTATACCGGCAAAATCGCCGCCGAAGTAGTCGTTATTCCACACATGACCATTATGATCGGGTTTATAGTAGGGAGTGCCGCCCCAGTCCTCCCGTAAAACTCTGCCGGCGGGGATATTCTCATGGACTTTACCGCTCTTGCAGAAACGGTCGGGGAATATCTGGTACATTATACCGCCTTTCAGCCAGTCCGGGGTAGTAAACTCACGGTCGTATACAGTAAGCTGGAAAAGTCCGCCCTCTGCTTCTGCGCCGATGTGACAGTTCACACGCTTGATGAAGTGGCGGATACCGCCGGAGGTATAGGAGAAGTAGTAGTAATGCACGTCGGAGTAGCGGGCGTTATACTCGCAGGAATAAACGAAGCAGTCCTCCTCCTCGCCGGATACGTTCATAGGCAGGAATCTCTCCTTGAAGCCGGTGCGGAAAAGCACCATGACCGGCGGAAAATCAGGGATAATGTCCTTAGCGAGCCGTATTGAGAAGCGACAGACCTCGAACTGTTTCACAGCGCCGAAAATTGACTTATAGCCAAGATGCCAGGTATCGTAAACGGGTTTCATAAATGTCTACCTCCTATTCTCATTGTTTTCCCTGTCTATGGCAAGAAAATAAAATCAGCTATAACAGATTCTAAAAAAGGAGACGTAACATAAGTGCGTCTCCTTTTTGGTCAAATGGTTTGTTTGCGTCTTATCTTAAATGCCAGATGTTGTCAGCGTACTCTGTTACTGCACGGTCAGCAGAGAAGATTCCTGCGCCTGC
>CAMOEP010000150.1 GCA_946612185.1 uncultured Ruminococcus sp. | reverse complement strand
GTAAAACAGACAAATTTAGTAAAAGAAACGGGCGACTTAAATAATTCCCCAAAAAGTAAACTATTGCTGGACAGCGTACACATTCTATTCCGCTACATTCGTAATTATCAGGGATACGGTTTTGGCATACTTGCTATATCAAATCCACTCTGTCACTGGTGAGCGTGCAGGGGATAGAGTTTACCGAATATAAAAAGCCGCTTAGAAACTATCTAAGCGGCTTTGTTTTGGAGCTTGTGACGGGACTCGAACCTGCGACCTGCTCATTACGAATGAGCTGCACTACCAACTGTGCTACACAAGCAAATGTTCCATGTGGAACATTCTGACCAGAACGTTTCCACAATTTATATTATACAACAAATCCATAAATTTGTCAAGTATCAGTGAAGTAAAGTCTCACATTTACTTTTTGGGAAAATGATTTAGGCCGCACGTTCCTTTTACTAAATTTGTCTGTTTTACGGACGTTCACCAAAGGGGGACGCCCAAGGTAAAAAAGGGGGAGGAACAAATTAAACCCGACAAAAATCGGCATTTCCTCCCCCTTTTTTCCCTTAGGTTTCCCCCTCTGGACTTCCCTTTCCTGATCCCTTTTTTCCCCCTCCTTTGCCGATTTTTACCGACACTGTCTCCTTAAAATCCATTGGTCGAGAATTTTTGTCTCCTTCTTTTCTGACAGTCTCCTTGTCGTCCTACGTTCTATGCACTTACGGCAGTTTTCATTCTTCGGCACGGGATTTGCTCCGCTCTCCCTGCTTTTGTTGCGCTTCCTGTGGAAGCGCTCCGGCGGTGTCCTGCGTCCGCCGCCCCTTGCAAGCTGGAGCCAGCTTGACCGCACCCACGTTGTCGCTTGCTTACGCTCGCTTACTTTTTTAGAAACGGTGCTTTTGTCGTCGCTCAACCGTGTTTGCACTGGTACTAAGCTTTCCGATAGAACCCCAAAGCGGCAGTTTCCAGAAATACCTGAATAGAACTTTGTACCATTGAAAACCAAGCCCAGCGACGGCAAAATGTGATGTTCTATCAAAGTGAGCGAGTTCACGAGCGTCAACGTGATATGTGGTCAAGCTGACGCAGCTTGCAAGCTGGAGCCAGCTTGACCGCTCCCACGTTGTCGCTTGCTTACTTTTTAGAAACGGTGCTTTTGTCGTCGCTCAACCGTGTTTGCAATGGTACTAAGTTCTCCAGTAGAAATGTAAAACTTGAAGTTTACAGAATTTCCCGAATAAAACTTTGTACCAAGGAAAACATGGTTGAGCGACGGCAAAAGCAGATGTTCTATCAAAGTGAGCGAGTTCACAAGCGTCAACGTGATATGCGGTCGAGCTGGCTCAGCTCGTCGCTGGGCTTGGTATGTAATGGTACTATGTTCTCCGGTAGAAATGTAAAACTTGAAGTTTACAGAATTTCTCGAATAAAACTTTGTACCAAGGAAAACATGGTTGAGCGACGGCAAAAGTTCCGTTTCTATCAAAGTGAGCGAGTTCACGAGCGTCAACGTGAGGGCGGTCAAGCTGGCTCAGCTTGCAGCTTGATTTTGTGGGGGAAATGTGGTATAATATATTCGTTCTAAAAATTTCTGCGAACTTGCCGGCTTCTCTTGATTTTTCAAATTTACCGTGGTATCATATTCCTATAATTTATGAAAGGAGCTGAATACTATGACTGATACTGATGCTGCAAGACTTATTGCCGAGAAAACTGCGGCGTGCGGCGGAGTTGTGTACTACGTCGGCGGCTGCGTCCGTGACAGACTCCTGGGCTTTCCGGTTAAGGATATCGACATCGAAGTACACGGTGTTCCATGTGGAACACTTGAAAATATTCTTGACAGCGTGGGCGAACGTCTGGAGTATGGCAGAAGCTTCGGTGTGTTCGGACTGAGAGGGCTGGATATTGACATCGCAATGCCACGCAGAGAACGTCCGGACGGCAACAGGCATACCGATTTCATCGTTGAAGCTGACCCGTTCATCGGCACTTTTGAAGCCGCCCGCCGCCGGGACTTCACCGTAAATGCGCTTATGGAGAACGTTCTCACAGGCGAGATAACCGACCACTTCGGCGGTATGGCTGACATGAACAAAAAAGTCCTCCGGCACGTTGACAGCGAGACTTTTTCTGATGACCCTCTGAGAGTTCTCAGGGGAGCGCAGTTCGCAGCACGGTTCGGGTTCAGTATTGCCCCGGAAACTGTACAGCTTTGCCGGAGTATCGACCTTTCATACCTGTCAGGGGAACGCATTATGCTGGAACTCCAGAAGGCACTGATGAAAGCGGAACGCCCCTCTGCTTTCTTCACTCAGCTAAGGGACATGGGGCAGCTTGATGTGTGGTTTCCGGAACTGAAAGCCCTTATCGGTGTTGCGCAGCGTGCGGACTATCACCAGGAGGGCGACGTGTGGAACCATACCATGCTGGTGGTCGATGAAGCGGCAAAGCGCCGTGACAAGGTACAGTGTCCGCTGGACTTTATGTTTGCGGCACTATGCCACGATTTTGGCAAGCCTATGAGTACCGAAACAGGGGAGGACGGCGTGGTTCATTCACTGGGACATGAGCAGGCAGGTGTTCCGGAAGCGGAGCGCTTTCTGGAACGTATCGTCGCCGGAACTGCATTGAAGGAGTATGTTATGAATATGGTAAGTCTGCATATGCAGCCGAATATACTTGCCAATGCACGGTCACGGGTGAAAAAGACAAACAAGATGTTTGACCAGTCGGTCTGCCCGGAGGATCTGGTACAGCTTGCGGTTTGTGACGGAATGGGGAAGATACCCCAGGAGGATGGTACAGAAACTTTCCTGACTGAGAGGGCGGCGGTATACCGTGAGATGATGAGCAGACCGTATGTTATGGGCAGGGATCTTATTGAAGCCGGACTTGAACCCGGTGAGAATTTTGGTGAACTGCTTGCATATGCGCATAAGCTGAGACTGGCAGGCGTTCCGAAAGATGAAGCCCTCCGCCAGACTTTGTCCTACAAGCCGAGCTGAGCCAGCTCGACCGCACCCACGTTGACGCTCGTTAACTCGCTCACTTTGATAGAACATCACATTTTGCCGTCGCTCAACCATGTTTTCCTTGGTACAAAGTTTTATTCGGGAAATTCTGTAAACTGCCGCTTTTGGGTTCTATCGGAAAGCTTAGTACCAGTGCATACCAAGCTGAGTCAGCTTGACCACATATCACGTTGACGCTCGTGAACTCGCTCACTTTGCCAGAACATCACATTTTGCCGTCGCTCAACCATGTTTTCCTTGGTACAAAGTTTTATTTGGGAAATTCTGAAAAGCTGATATTTTGCAATTCTTCCGGAGAACGTAGTACCATTGAAAAGCGGGTTGAGCGACGTAAAAAGCACCGTTTCTAAAAAAGTAAGCGAGCGTAAGCAAGCGACAACGTGGGGGCGGTCAAGCTGGCTCCAGCTTGCAAGCTGACGCAGCTTGAAGGGGGAAGATATGAATATAATAGAGATAAAAGAAAAACTGAAAACTGCTGACTACGATTTTCTCCGCAGTAATGTGCATCTTGACGAAAACATCATGATGCTTGCACTGGGCGGTTCTTACTCCTACGGCACGAATACGCCCGGTTCTGATCTGGACGTGCGTGGGTGCGCTGTCAGGTCAAGGGAGGAGATACTCCTGGGCGAGGACTTCCAGCAGGTGACTGATACATACACTGACACCACGATATACTCATTCGACAAACTGGTTCGCCTGCTCTCCGACTGCAACCCGAATACCATTGAAATACTCGGTCTGCGTCCTGACCATTACCTCTATCTCTCAGAGCAGGGCAGGGCAATGGTGGAGAATCGCAGCATCTTCCTGTCGCTCAGGTGCGTCAGCGCATTTGCAGGCTACGCTCAGGCGCAGTTCAGGAGACTGGACAACAAGTCCGGGCGTATCGCCAGCCAGCCGGTTCAGGAGGAGCATATCCTGGGAAGTATCCTCCGGGATTTCGCTCACTACAATGAGATGTACTACTACCACCCGGAGGACGCTGTTAAGCTTTACATCGACAAGGCAGTAAACCCGGAACTCGAAACGGAGATATTCGCTGATATCCACCTTACACACTATCCTCTCCGTGACTACAAGGACATGATAGGGCGCATGGCTGAGGTAATAAGAGACTACAGCCGTCTTGGAAAGCGCAACAAGGTTGCGATAACCAAGGGCAAGCTGGGCAAGCATATGATGCACTGTCTGCGGCTTTATATGATGTGCCTTGACATTCTGGAAAAGCAGGACATAATCACTTACCGAAGCGATGAACATGACTTGCTTATGGACATAAGAAACGGCAAATTCCTTGACAGCCAGTGTCAGCCGACTGACGAGTTTTTTGACATATGCGAGGACTACCGCAAGCGGCTCGAATATGCTGCAAAGAACACTTCTCTGCCGGAAAAGCCGGACTTTGCAAAGATACGTCAGCTTATCCTTGACGTAAACTCAGCCGCTGCAGGAGGTGAGATATGCTGAACCCGATAGAAGAAAGCATTGCCGGGAAGTTCGGCAAGACTATATGGAAACCGTTCCACAAGGCACTGAAGGAGTACCAGCTTATCAGTCCGGGCGACCGTATCGCTGTGTGCATATCCGGCGGAAAGGACTCGATGCTGCTTGCGCTGTGTATGCAGAGACTTCACCGCCATAACGTTATCCCCTTTGACCTGGAGTTCATCGTCATGGACCCCGGTTATGCGCCGGAGGTGCGGGCGAAGGTTCTGGCAAATGCGGAAAAACTTGGAGTACCCGTAAGGGTGTGGGACACTAATGTATTTCAGTCGGCGGAGCGCTCACCGAAGAATCCATGTTTCCTGTGTGCAAGACTGCGCAGGGGGTGGCTTTATCAGAAAGCCCAGGAACTTGGGTGTAATAAGATAGCGTTGGGGCATCATTTTGATGACGTTATCGAAACTATACTTATGGGTATGCTCTACGGCTCGCAGGTTCAGACCATGATGCCGAAACTGCGAAGCGAGAATTATCCGGTGGAAGTGATACGTCCGCTGTACCTTGTGCGTGAGGAGAACATCAAGGCGTGGGTCAGCGAAAACGGTCTTGAGTTCATACAGTGCGCCTGTTCTGTGTCCGCAAGGGAGACTAAGAAGGAGTCAAAGCGTGCGAAGGTGGGACAGCTTCTTAAAACACTCAGGGAGACTGACCCGGCGGTGGATATGAATATCTTCCGAAGCGTGGAGAACGTAAATCTCCGCACGCTTATTTCGTATCACTCCGGTGACGAGTATCATCACTTTCTCGACAACTACTAAATTATGTATTCAAAAAATGATATAGGGGAAAACTAAAAATGGAACAAGCAAAATCAAACATTCGTGCGGGGATCATTGTGGCAATTATCTGCCTGTTCTTTTCGTTCTCGATAGTGTGCAGCAAGTCAATGAACGTGTTTGTGAAAATACCCGGTCTGCCCGGTGCGGATTACGTCAGGGTCGAAGCCACTATGAACGAGTACACCCACAATACCTACGTCAAAAAAACCGGCGCACACAAGGGTATCCATACCCACGAGGCTGCCTATGTGGATTTCACCTACAACGGCGTTTTCTACGAACACGTCAGCGTTGACAATTGTGAGGCAAAGCCCGGTTCTGACATTCACGTTTACATCGACCCGAATGACCCGACGGTTGAAGCCATTGACGGCGCAACTCCGGTATCGTCCATTATACTGCTGCTGATATTCCTGGGAATCACCGCCATAGGTGTATTCCTTATCGTCAACGGCGCAAAGAAACTCCACCTTATCAAAAACGTAAAGCGCAATGGCAATGCACTTGAAGCGACGATAACAAGCATGAAACCCACCAACGACAAAAGCAGCTGCCGCACGTTCTACATAATCTGCACCGCCGGCGGAAATACTTTCCAAAGTTTCCCGCTCTATGATACAAAGTACGATGAGGGCGATACTGTGACAGTATACGTTGACCCAAGCGACAGCAGCAAGTATTACGTTGACTGCGAAGAATAACAAAAAAGACCGCCGGTTCATTGCGAACCGGCGGTCTTTTTAGCAGCCTGTGCTGCGTATTTTTTTCAAAAAGGGGAAAGATCGTGAAATAAGGGAGGGATGATAAAGGAAAACAATAAAACTTTTTGATTACTTCACAAAAATTCCCCGGTGGAGATTGCTAATTCTGGAAAACGGCACGGACAAAGTTGTACAGATGTGCGTG
>CAMOEP010000149.1 GCA_946612185.1 uncultured Ruminococcus sp. | reverse complement strand
TAAAGTCAATATAAATATTACCCAATTCGGCAGAACTGTTTTTGTAATTGTTGCGAATTGCACAAAACATTCTATGAATTTTCGAGAATTTTTAATTATGGAATTGTGAATACCTTTATCCTTTTAACTATCACCAGTTATTTTCCGAACTTTCTCTAAGCTTCCTCACTTCCGGCTTATCATAAAGCCCCAGATCATAAAGCTTGTCGGCTGCTTTCTGTGTAATATAACCTGTCTCTGAATATACAAACTGTCCGTGCTGTCTGTCCCTGCCATTCCATGAGTCGATGACCTTTATCCAGCCTTTGCGCAGGAGTGCAGTCTCAGGAAACCGCTCATTGGGGTAATATTTCTGTGCAAGCATCTCGGCGCACTTGCTGTGGTTCGTGAAAGAGCATGAGTAGGAATCACCGTCCGGAGATATCCAGCCCAGTTTGAAGTCAGGCGAATTGCGGTAGAACATTCGCTCCAGCGGCAAAGGATTTTCAGAAGCAGTCTCTATCACCTCAACGAAATTTGCATCGTTGGGGTTGAACTTGAAATAACCGCCCTTATTATCAAGCACGACCGGCAGTTGTTCCTCAGTTATTATCTTCTCAAAGCCGCTGCCTTCCAGCGCTTCAAGGGTATCCGCATACCTATAGTAATACTGTCCGTTTTTCGTCTGGAAAACCGCATACTTCTTCATTTTCTACCCACCTCAATAAATGTTTCACGCTCTTATACAAAAAAGTATATTCATACATATACTATTTTAAACCTTTGAAATATTTTTGTCAATAGTCAATATAGCCGAATATACTGCCAATTATCCGCATTAAACTGAGAAAAAGATAGGGAAAAAGCTCTCCGTGCCTAATGGAGAGCTTTTAGGGAGGGTATAAATTGAGGGAAAGCATTTGTTTACATCCGCCTGATAGCTGCCTACACTTTCTGCGGATAATTATATTATAATGCATCCTGTGAAACGCTTAGTGGTAAGCAGGCTGCCCTTGCCTGCCCTGTGAAACATTCCCGGCTTTTCCGCCTCCGGTCTTTGTTTACAATGCTATTATACAACATTATTCTACCTTTTACAATGAATAATACTATCCAATTTCAAAGATTATTTGATTTTTTCTTTTTAATATTTAAAATAGTCTTGCATACGTCCGCAAAATATGATACAATATTACATATGAAATATAATAAACTATTTTTTCCGGTGCATTTTTCTGCACAAGGAGTTTCCATATGAAACAACGTAAACTTATCGGAGTTGTCGCCACTGAATGTAATGTCAGCTTCCAGGAGGAACTGCTCAGGGGCATTATCTCACAGGCGTTCAAAAGCGGCTGCGATGTGGCTGTTATTACGCCTTTCCACAACTTCTACACAAGGACTGAACATAAACAGGCGGAGAAGTATATCTTCCAGCTTCTTGCATCAGAGCGCTTCGACGGCTTTATTTTCGCCCCGAATACCTTCTTCGGCAGCGAGATACGCAGGTATATCGAGGATATCCTCATGCGCACAGGTAAACCCGTGCTTATGACAGATTCCGGCGGACACCGCAGCTTCGAGACTGCCGCTATCGACGACAGCGAGGCTTTCGAGGAGATAACCGACCACCTTATCGACGTTCATGGCTGCAAAAAGCTGTACTGCCTGACAGGGCCTAAAAATCTGTATATCTCCGAGGAACGTCTGAAAGGCTTCCGTAATTCGCTGAAGAAACATTCCATAAACTGCGAGAAAAACTGGTGCATCTACGGCGATTTCTGGCACGATGCTGCTGTGAACCTCGCCCAGAAGATAATTGCAGGGATACTGCCAATGCCCGATGGTATCATTTGCGGCAATGACGTGAGCGCTTCTGTACTAATAAGCGAACTGTGCGCAAACGGCATAAGAGTACCGGAGGATATCGCCGTCACTGGCTACGATAATACCGAAAACTGCACAATTTCAATCCCTTCCATCACCAGCTATCAGCGTCCCAACTTTCAGCTTGGCGCTGAGTCATTCCGCCGGCTGTACAGAATAATCACCGGAAGGATATGCAATAAAGTCCCCGACGAAAGCGGTGGTCTGCGCCTGAGAGAAAGCTGCGGCTGTAAGGTATGCACACCCGAAAGTCACGCAAAGCGCCGCAAGGACAACGTGAATCAGCGGCTTATGGCTAATATGCTCCACAGCGATATGCTATTTGATATAACTAATGTGGACAACTTCAACGACTTTGCTGCCCGCCTTGACCACTATACTTACTTTATTTATAAGATGAAAAACCTCAACCTGTGCCTGACACGCCGGTTCGTGGAGTCGCATACCTTCAGCGATGCACCTCCCCTCAGCTTTTCACCCGGCGAACAGATGAAAATGGTGCTGAGAAAGTCCGTTATAAAAAGGCTGCCTGTCCCTGGGGATTATTTCAGCTCATCAAGGCTACTGCCGATTTTCGACGAGGAACGCAGCTACCCGGTTGCGTACTACATCTCCCCCCTGCACTATAACGGCAATTTCTTCGGATATACCGGCATTTCCTTCGGCAAGGAGGCTATGAGTTTCTCGTCGCTGTTCATTCAGTGGGTGAATTATGTCAACGTGGCACTGGAACAAGTACGCTATAAAATAATGTCCCGGCATGAAATATACAGCGTAAGCCACGCCCTCGCCTACGACAGCGTTACCGGACTTCTCAGCAGAAGCGGTCTGGAAATGGAGTACTCCCGCAGGATCGCTGAAAGCAGTTGTCCACGGAATATTGAGTGCATGGTCATTCACCTCTCCGGCATTTCAAAACTCTACTACCAGAGCGGCGAGGAAAAGTGCCGGCGAATGATAGCAGATTTTTCAAAAATGCTCACAGACTGCCTTATCCACGGCGAACTTTCAAGCGCATGGAGTCCAAATTCCATTGGCATCGTCAGCTTCGTTCCCGACAGTGCTGAGGCGCTTTATCAGCAGCTTTGCCGGAAGATAAAGGATTCCTCACGGGAAAGAGAGGGCTGCGATTTTGATTTTACTATCGGCGTTTACCAGATAGACCTGACCGCAGGTATGAGCCTTTCGGAGTGTATGCATAAGGCAGTGGTGAACCGGGTATACTCCTACTCAAACAGCGAGAGCAGCGAAAGTCCGCAGTTTGAGAAACTTTGTATGCTGCGAAGCCAGATAATGAAGAACCCGGAAAACTCCTGGAATATTAGCGATATCGCAGAGAAACTGTTCCTGAGCAAGAGTTATCTGCAAAAGATATACAAGTCCTACTTTGGAAAGAGCATCATCGAGGAGATGATAGAATTCCGCATAAATAAGGCGAAAAAGCTGCTTTCCGGCACTGACACCACCATTACTGAGATATCGAGAATGTGCGGCTATTCCTCCTATAACTACTTTGTCCGCCAGTTCAAGACCTACGAGGGAGTAAGCCCCTCGGAATACCGTAAAATTAATGCGTAATTCGTAATGCGTAATGCGTAATTAAGGTGTCGCCTTACGGCGACCGATTAAAAAAGCCGTCCGGCTATTGTTCAAATGGACATAAGCCGGACGGTTTCTTTTTAAATATGGATTGCGGCGGTAAACTTCCGGCGCAGTAATAGCGGAGCGCAATTACGCATTACGCATTACGAATTACGCATTACGCATTACGCATTATTTCGTCGTCTGTGCAGTTCGAGACTACTCCGTCGGACAGCCTGCCGATTATGTCCATTACCGGCTTGATGCCTGTATCACAATACTTGAAATATGTATAATACCCACCGTATATAAGGTACGATGTCATCATCTGACTCTCCAATGTGGGCTGATAATCCGGGTACACGCTCTTTATCACCTTCCGCAGTTCCTCCTCAAATAACGATATGAAACTGCTGCTCCGGCTGCCTTCAAACAGTATCTTTATAAGCTGCTCATTTGCCACAAATGCCTCGCTCAGTTCCCGGATAAACCGCCTTGTATCACGCAGTATCTCCTCCGGGTGGGCTATACCCCACAGACAGTTCTGCACCACATCACGCTCGAGCGACTCGGAAAGTTCATATATGTCATGATAGTGCAGGTAAAACGTCGCTTTGTTTATCTCCGCAAGCTCCGCCAGTTCCTTGACTGTTATCTTCTCCAGCGGCTTTTTCGCCCTCAGAAGCAGAAATGCGTTGATTATCCCACGCTTTGTCTTTTCAGGTCTTTTATCCATGCTGAACCTCCTCCATTGTGCGACAATTTGCCGTGAACCGTCGCATAATCGACTACAGTTAAAAAATGCTTATTGAATTTGGCTTATCCTTTGCGTATAATATTATTATAACTGCAATCATTTCGATTGTCAATAGACATCAAAGGAGTTTATTCATGGATATTTACGGTTTTTACAAGGGCGAGGCTTTCGATGCCTATGAGTACCTGGGCGCTCATATCCAGAAAGGTGGCGTTATGTTCAGAACCTACGCCCCAAACGCATCTAAAGTTTCGCTGATAGGCGATTTCAGCGATTGGGAAGATATTCCTATGGAAAAAACGGCTGACGGCAGATTCTACCAGCTTCTTTGCAAGGACGCTAAGGAGGGTCTGCGCTATAAGTACCGCATCTACGACCGACAGTGCAATTTCATCGACCACTGTGACCCCTACGGCTACGGTATGGAAGTCCGCCCCGGCACTTGCTCAGTTATCCGCAGTATCAAGGGCTTCCGCTTTCACGACGATAAATGGCTCACCCAGCGCTCCGACTGCCGGGATAAGCCGCTGAATATTTATGAAATGCACCTGGGTTCGTGGAAACGTGTCTCCGACGAGGACGAAAACGGCTGGTATACCTATTCGGAAATTGCCGACGATCTTATCGCTTACGTCAAGGAATACGGCTATAACTATATCGAATTCATGCCCCTCAGCGAACACCCATGCGATGAATCCTGGGGATATCAGTGTACCGGTTTCTTCTCCCCTACCTCCCGTTACGGCACTCCTAAACAGCTTATGGAACTGGTGGATAAGTGTCACAAAAACGGTATCGGCGTTATCATGGACTTCGTTCCGGTTCACTTCGCCGTTGACCACTACGCCCTCACTGAGTACGACGGCACAAGACTGTATGAGTTCCCCGACGACGATGCCGCCTATAACGAGTGGGGCAGCCGCAACTTCATGCACTCAAAGGGTGAAGTCCGCTCGTTCCTGCAATCTGCGGCAAATTACTGGCTCTCCGTCTACCACTTCGACGGTCTGCGAATGGACGCTATCCGCAACCTTATCTACTGGAACGGCAGGGAGTACCTGGGCGAAAACCGCTACGCAATACAGTTCCTCAAGGATATGAACTGCGGTCTGAAAGCCCGTCACCCCTCCGCTATCCTCGCCGCCGAGGACTCCTCCTCTCACCCGAAAGTCGCTGCACCCGTCTTTGACGGCGGTCTTGGCTTCGACTATAAATGGGATCTGGGCTGGATGCATGATACTTTGGAGTATTTCCAGAGTGCGCCTATGTACCGCAGCCGTGACTACCACAAGCTGACGTTCTCTATGCTCTACTTCTATAACGAGCGATATATACTCCCCCTCTCTCACGACGAGGTAGTTCACGGAAAAGCTACTATCGTGCAGAAAATGAATGGTCAGTACGACGAAAAATGGCCGCAGGCAAGGGCGCTGGCTATGTATATGATCGCCCACCCAGGCAAGAAGCTGAACTTCATGGGCAACGAGTTCGGTCAGCTCCGTGAATGGGACGAAAAACGCCAGCAGGACTGGGATATGCTCAAGTATCCCCTCCACGATTCATTCCACCAGTACGTTAAGAAGCTTAACCAGATATACCTGAAATATACTGCCCTCCATTATGACTACGACCCTACTAATTTCTGCTGGGAGGACTGCGATTCCATCGACCGCTGCGTGTACGCAATCCGGCGTAAAAGCGCCGAGGGCGATATACTTGCTGTGCTGAACTTTTCCGACTGGTATCAGTTTGATTATTCTGTCACTATCGGTGAGGACTATAAGGTGGAACTCCTGCTGGATTCCGATAACCAGATATACAGCGGCACTACTCCCGACGGTGAAACCAAGTTTGAAAAGGTCGCCGCCAACCTGAACATGGACATCCCCCCCTACTCCGGCAGACTTTTCCTCCTCACACACATCTGACCCGCTGTGAACTCTGTCCCTGCTTCCATGCTGCGGCTACTTTTATTGGGGGAAACCCTTTTGAAAAAGGGTTATCCCCCAAGCCCCCTTCCTA
>CAMOEP010000148.1 GCA_946612185.1 uncultured Ruminococcus sp. | reverse complement strand
GCAGCTTTCCTGTATGGCGGAAAATGTTTCACGGAAAGTAAATGCTGTTGCCGTGGTGACTGTGTTAAAAATCCTTGACATACGACAGTATGCCTGAAAATCCGCACATTCACCCTATGAAAGAATCCGTGAGAACATCAAACTTCCGTCCCCTTTATTATGCATTAATCAAATGATGTACTCGATTCCGGCATCGGTCTTCATGTTGAACAGTTCAAATACCTTGTCACGGACATAAAGGAAATCGCCGCTGGTACGGTCACGGTGTCCGCTCAGGGGAACTGTCACGACGCTCTTGATGCGTCCCGGATCGCTCATCATTACAACGATACGATCAGCCAGGAACACTGCCTCCTCAATGTCATGAGTGACGAATATCACGGTCTTTTTCTCCTCACGGGATATGCGCAGAATGTCCTCCTGAAGCTTCATTCTGGTAATGGCATCGAGTGCGCCCAGAGGTTCGTCCATGAAGATGATATCGGGGTCTACTGCAAGTCCTCTGGCTATGGACACTCTCTGCTGCTGGCCGCCGGAAAGCTGGCGTGGGTGGCGCTTCTCGAAGCCGGAAAGTCCCACAAGGTCGATGTACTTCTTCGCAATTTTCGCACGTTCCTCCGGTGCGATGCCTTTGCTTTCGAGTCCCAGTTCCACGTTCTTCTGCACGTTCCTCCAGGGCAGGAGTCCGTAGTTCTGGAATATGGTGATATTGCGGATAGAAGGCGCTTCAACCTCTTTGCCGTCTATTTTCACGCTTCCGCCGGACACCTTCTCGAACCCGGCAAGGGCATTCAGCAGAGTACTTTTTCCGCAGCCGGAAGGCCCAAGGAGGCATATGAATTCGCCCTTTTCAATGCCGAGAGAAACGTGGTCAAGGGCGGTAAATGTCTTGCCGTTCTGAGTAAAACTTTTGCAGGCATCTGTTACTTCAATATACATTATTCAGCACCTCCCCATGATGCAAGTACCTTTTTTTCGATGATTTTCAGCAGTCCGTCCAGGAGTATTCCTATCACGCCGATAACGAGAATGGTCGCAAGGAGAATGTCCGCACGGATATTGTTTTTCGAGTCGATTATCATGTAGCCTAGTCCGGACTGTGCGCCGACCATTTCGCCGGCAACCAGGAATATCCATGACGTTCCCAGTGCAAGATGGATACCGTTTGCGATTCTCGGAAACGCAGCCGGGAAGATGACTTTCCAGGTAAGGGCAGGCTGTTTTATGCCGAAATTCCGGGAAACTTTCAGGTAGATAGGGTCGATGTCACGAACTGCGGACACCGTTGAAAGGAGTACCGGGAAAAATGCGGCGATAAATATTATAACAATAGCCGGAATGTCACCGATACCGAAAATAAGCACGATAAACGGCATCCAGGCGGTCGGGGCAATGGGTCGGAGAAGCTGGAGAACCGGGTCGATGAACTGGAAAAGCCCCGGCAGTCTGCCAAGTATCAGACCAAGAACCACTGCCACCACAACGGAACTGACGTAGCCAATAACGAAGCGGTACATACTGGTGGCGATGTTCACCAGAAGTGAACCGTCAGCAATCATCTCCACCAGTGCTTTCAGCGACATCAGCGGCGAGGGGAAAAGTGCCGCATTATACCGGCTGACGGTGAAAAGGAGCTGCCATATGAGTATCAGTACGGCGATTGAAACGAGAACGTTCCGGAGGGTGAGCAGTTTTTTCATGGTATCACTCTTTCTTAGAAATTTTTAACAAAGTCGGTGTAGCTGGGGGGATTGTCGGAAAGACCGTATGCCTTTACCTTTTCAACGAGGGTATTGTATATGTCCTCAGTGATGTCGAGGTCGTTGTAGGATATCCACTGGAGGGAAGTTTCAAGCACGTCATCGGACTGGCTCATGTACTTCTTCGCAACAGCCAATGCGGACTCCTTGTCAAGGCTGTTTCCGGCGGACTTATAGCCCTCCACGAAAGCCTTTGCGTCGTCGGGACGGCTCTCGATGAAGCTGTCAGTCAGCACAAGTCCGCAGCAGATAGAGTCCTCCCAGAGTTCCTCGGAAGTAAAGAGGACTTTTCCAACGCCCAGGGAAACTCCCATTGCGCCAAACGGTTCAGCCACGCAGTATCCGTCGATCTGACCGCTTGCAAGGGCGGAGGGCATCTCAGTGGGAGCAAGTTCGGTAACGTTCACATCGTCGATAGTCAGCCCGGCAGTAGCGAGAGCGTCGTTCAGGAGGATATTGTGGGAGGACTGCCTGTGTGGGATAGCGAAGGTCTTGCCCTTCAGGTCGGCGGCAGAGCCGATATCGTTGCTTACGACGACCACGTTTCCGTCCCTGTGACCCAGGGCGACTGCCTTGATTCCGATGCCCTCCTGACGGGACTTCATAGCAAGTTCGATGAGGACTGATGCGCCGTCAACACGTCCGGAGTTGAGAGCGTCCAGCAATTCCGGCCATGAGCCGTACTTTACCAGTTCCACCTGCACGCCGTCGTTATTTTTGAGCTGCTCTGCTTCTTCCAGTGCAGTCAGGGAGTGGGTTATGGGCAGGTACGCTATTTTCACGGTATTTTCGCTTTGCTGAGCCTGAGCATTGCTGCATGAAGTCAGCGCCGCAAGAAGAAGTGAACCAGCCGAAGCCAGTGCCAGAAGTTTTTTATACATAATAAATGCTCCTTTCAATTACATATATTTCCTATCTGTTTGGTATGCTTTCCATGTTTTATATTATACCAAACAAGTAGGAATTTGTCAATAGCGATTATGTAAAATCTTGTCTACTAATTTGGTAGGATTTAGTGTATACTGCAAGGGTGGACAAAAAAATCCCCTTACCGGAAAATGTACCGGTAAAGGGAATTTCGCTTTATTTCGGGAAATAGGGGAATATCAGTACTTATCCTCAGCCTTTTTCAGAGCCAGCATAACCAGAAATTCATCAGCTTCTTTCTGGAAAGAACCCCAGCCCTTGACGTTTATCTTCACAGGAGCGCCTACAATTCGCTCAACTGTAACGAACATACCAGCCTGTCTGCCGCCCTGGGTGACGACGCTTGCGGTCACGTTTTCGATATTTCTGTGCCTTATAAGAGCGTAAGCGTTAGGAGCGCAGAGGAACTTATCGGTGCAGTAGAAAGTATCGTAGTACATTTTATCCGGGGGAGCAGTACCCAGGTCATTTATCTCGTCGAAGGTAAGTTCCTTGAGCTGGTTCTTGATGGTCGGCAGTTTCACGAATACAGATGAAGCGCCCTTGACCGTGATGCCGATGCCAAGGAGCAGAAGCATGATATTGTAGATGCTTATGATGCTGGTAAACAGCAGAATACCGCAGGCAGCAAGTATCAGCCCCACGAATATCAGCACGAAATCCAAAGCGGAGCGTTTGATGCACATTTTGTAGAACCAGTTATTCTTATAGTCGTCCATAGTCAGAGAATCTCCTTGGTATATGAATATTATATGTATTATTATATCACACTTGTGCAAATATGTCAAGATATTATTCTAAATCAATTATTCCGGAAAGTGCCTCGTAAACGGCATTGAAATGCTCCTCGGACTTTGAGGAGAAAGCGAGCATCTTGTAGTCCTCGTCGGCACAGGTAACAACAATGATCGTATCAGGGAACGGCTGGAAGAAGCGCACGCCCAGATACAGTGAAGAACTTGCATCAGATTCGGGGTACAGCTTGGCAATAGCGTCTACCTGCTCCGGTGTGACGTTAAGGAAGTCCTCGGTGCTTTCCTCGAAAAGGAACGCCGCCTGCATGAATGCCTCCGAGCGCAGGAAATGGGAAAGGGTGATGTTCAGAGGTTCGGGAGTTTCCATATCCGAGAACTCGAAAACCTCCGGGTCGTCCTTGTCAGCGTCCTCCACCCTGAATCCCCAGATACTAACGCACTGGTTTTCCGCATAGAAGATGCAGAAGCCGTCAGTTTCCCAGTTTTCCAGGTCGCTGCCGTATCTGCCGTCAGGGGTCAGGAGAATGTCCTGGGTGGAGTTCATACCCTCGCAGCCGCCGCAAAGACGGTAGTAGGTTTCCAGAGACTTGGGGATAGCGCCGAAGAACTTGCGAACGCCTTCTATCTGGTCATCTTCCAGTGGCATAGGTTCGCTGAGTCCGTGCAGTTTCATGATATCGCTGTAAAGTTCATTCATAGTGGTTCTTCCTTTCAAGTGAGATCGGTACATTTTTGTCAATGGTCATGGAATCCGGGGTAACGACGCAGTCCATAGCGAGGATATGTACGCCGTTTTCCTGCGCCTTGACGAGCATTTCACCGAACTGCGGGTGGGTGGTGTAATTCGGGCGGAAAAGGTGAACGTCCTTCATCTGGATAACGAACAGGGCATACGCCTCGAATCCCTGAGAAACGGCGCTGATAAGTTCGCTCATGTGTTTCAGTCCACGTTCGGTGGGAGCGTCGGGAAAGCTGGCGATACCGTCATTTTCCAGGGTAACTCCCTTGACCTCCACGAACGCCTTGCGACCCTGATATTCGGCATAGATATCGAAACGGGAGCTGCCGAATTTCACTTCCCTGCGGACTAAAGCGCCTTTTCCGAAGATGCCGCCGCCGGCGATCCACTGTGCAGCCGCCGCATTTGGTGCAGCGGAGTCCATATTGATAAGCAGGGGAGCGCCGTTTCCCCGTATTTTCTCCACTGCGACAAGGTCAGCGGAAGTTTTTCTTCCGGGAGAATCCGAGTCCGTGAGCCAGACCGTACAGCCGGGAACGAGGAGTTCACGGCATCGCCCGGTATTTTTCACATGGACTAACTCCTCGCCGTTTCCGCCGTCCACAACAGCGACGAAGCGATTAGGACGGCGCAGGAACGCAGCCTTGCGGATATTAGGGTACATCATATAAACAGCATACTGATGTTATGTTCATTGGCATAACGTTCAGCTTTCTGGCGGTTTATCTGTTTGAGTACTTTCAGTGTAACTCTGTGACCTTTTTTCATCTCGCTGTCGGACAGGTCATTGCGGTCGAACTCGGTTATCTTCACGTTGAAAACGTTCTCGCAGCCGTTGAAAGCGTCCTCACGGATATCACGGGTCATGAGACTCAGGCGGATATCGGTAAGGTTCTGGCAGCCGTAGAAAGCCCAGTTTCCGATAGTTTTCACGGTTGGGGGAATAGTTATCTCGCTGAGGGAGCGGCACCAGGAGAACGCACTTTCACCGATAGAAGTGACGGAATCGGAGATAGTGACCTTTTTCAGACCGTAACATTCGGAGAAAGCGGAGTTGCCGATAGCTTCAACAGAGCCGGAGAGAATGACCTTGTTGAGGTTGCGGCAGGCGAAGAAGCAAAGGTCGTTGACTTTTTTTATCTGACCGGGGAGGGTAATTTTGCGAATCGAACTGCATCGACCGAAAGCGCCCTTGCCGATAGTTTTCAGTGAAAGAGGGAAGTTGACTTCTTTCAGGCGGCGGCACTTGAGGAAAGCGTTTTCACCGATAGATTCGAGGTTCTGGGAGAACTGTATCTCCTCCAGATAGGTGCAGTGAGCAAAAGCAAACTTCTCAACTGTACGGATACTGTCGGACATAATAATGGTCTTGGCGTGTTCATTTCCACGGAAAGCGAACTTGCCGATAGTGGTGATAGTATCGGGGATACGCACGCACTCGCTCTCACCGATATACTTAATAAGGTAAGTGCCGTTTTTGCCGATAGCCATGTTATTAATGTCGTCAATCCGGGTAGTTTCGTCGATTTCCAGTTCCTCCTCGCTGTAGATCTGAGCGATCTCCTCACGGGTGTGGATAGTATGGTGTTCGTGCTGAGGGATACTTGCATCGTCGCTGAGTTTATCACGGACGAACGGCGGTTCTTCCGGCTCAGGAGGGGGAGCAGGGGGTTCATGGGAGGCTGCAGGCTGGTCATTTTTTGACTTAGCCGCATCACGTCTTGCCTTGGCTTTAGCCAGAGCAGCCTCCGCCGCAGCCACCCACTTTGGCACGCCGGGGTCAGATTCGGGTACTTCCGCCGGTTCAGGTTCAGCGGTTTTTGTGGGAACGTTCCGGACTTCTGCCTGTTCGGGTTCAGCGGTTTTTGTGGGAACGTTCCGGACTTCCGCCGGTTCGGGTTCAGCGTTTTTTGTGGGAACTTTCCGGACATCCGCCGGTTCGGGTTCAGCGGTTTTTGTGGGAACTTTCCGGACTTCCGCCGGTTCGGGTTCAGCAGTTTTTGTGGGAACGTTCCGGACTTCTGCCTGTTCGGGTTCAGCGGTTTTTGTGG
>CAMOEP010000147.1 GCA_946612185.1 uncultured Ruminococcus sp. | reverse complement strand
GACTGTACAACAGCCTGACCGAACCAGCCGTTGATACCATATCTTGTCTGACCGTCAGCAGCGCCGGAAACGAAGGACTCCATCATGCTCATGAAAGCGTCCCAGTCCCACTCGCCGTCAAGGTAGAGTTCATACGGATCTTCCAGACCCTCAGCCTCCATAAGCTTGCGGCTGTAGGTTATGAGCAGGGGGTCGGAAATGGTATAAGGCACAACGTAGTGCTGACCGTCATACTCGAACATATCAATAACGTCTTCCATATCGTCCCAAAGACCGTCATTAACACCCATGATGTCGAAGTAGGGGTCGAGGGGCTCGTACTGACCCTTAACAACGCCGTTCGGAACAGCGTCCCACTCATAGGGGAACATATCAACAGGGTCGCCGGAATTTATTCTGCTTGCCAGAACGGAGAACTTCTCGTTTGAATCTGCATAGACGTACTCCACCTTGCCGCCGTAAACGTCCTCAAAGAGGGAAAGGGCAACGGAACGGTCGTTGTTGTTGGTGGGGTTCAGGTCGTAGTCTGCAAGCCAGGTGATAGTCTGACCGCTGATATCCACATCGTTCTTGAGTTCTTCCTTTTCACTCTCGTCGATGTCCAGGGCGAATTCATCAGTAGCCTTGTAATGCTCGTTGGACTCAGAGGAAAGGGATTCTGAGGAACTTCCGCCTGAATTTCCGCAGGAAACAGCGCTTGACATAACTGCTGAAACTGCCACAAGCCCAGCCAGTACTCTTTTCATCTTCTTCATAATTAAAACTCCTTTCGGCGGCTGATGAGATGAGAGGAACAGCCGCACTTTTATTGCTAACATTATACTATATTAACTTGTACCTTGTCAAGTGTTTTAGTTATTATTTAACAAATTGTAATCAGTCCATTTGGATTAGTAACTTCTGACAAATTTTGTACCTATGCTTTTACACATGGCTGAATACCGCCATATAGCGAAAAACAAGTAAGCAATCGCTAACTAAAAACCCTTGATTTTTTCGTCAAATATGGTACAATTACATTAACGGGAAGCTTACCCGAATTATACCACGGAGGTACTTATATTATGGCATATGTAATTTCAGACGAGTGTGTAAGCTGCGGTGCTTGTGCAGCAGAATGTCCTGTAAGCGCTATTTCAGAGGGTGACGGCAAGTACGTTATCGACGCTGATGCTTGCGTAGAGTGCGGTGCTTGTGCAGGTGTATGTCCTGTTGGCGCTCCTTCCGCTGAGTAATTCACACAAAACGAATACCACAGACCGCTGGGATATCCCGGCGGTCTTTTTTTTGCAGGCAATACCGTACACAGGCAGTCTATCCGTTTACAATAAAGAGACATTATTGTTACAATCGGCGTTTCGGCTTGATTTTCATTACTACCGGTGATATAATAAATTCAAGGCAACACCGCACAGAGATTGCGGCGCAGATACGCAGTCAGATTTTTCGGCAGATTGTGCAGAAATTTTGCAGGCATACTGACGTATGTCAAAAAATTTATGTGCAAGATGCCGGAAAATATGCAAGTATATGCGCTGCAAAGCCGTCAGGCGCTCTTTGTGCGGTGTTGCCTCAATAAACAATCGCCGGAAGGAGTGACATTTATGAGCAATATCAAAAGTAAACTGAGAACCGCTACAGTACTTTCAATACTGGCTGTCTGCGTGGGACTGGGCGGTTATTACGCCTACAACGTGGTGACTACATACAACAGCGGTCACAGCATCGAAACCGACAAGACCGCTAACGTCAATGTTATGCTGACCCGTCCGGAGGGCTGGCAGAAGATAACCACCAGCAGAATACACCTGACTAAGGAGGACTTCTCCCAGATAGACGGTTCTACCGCTACTATCCCCATTACCGCTGAACTGGCAAGGCAGTTCTGCGATGCTTCCGACGAGGAAATTGATTCGTATATCGACCACAATACCACCCACTACGCCTACATGAACCTTATCAATACCTCAGACCCGCATACCACCACCGAGAAAATGAAAAAACTCATATTCGTTACAGAGCCTTCCCAGGAGGAACGGGATTACGCCGCCAGCAAGGGCGTAAGCCTGGAGATAGACCCTGTCGCAAAGGACGGATTCGTTTTCATCACCCACAAGGATAACCCCGTTACCAATCTGACTACCGAGCAAATACAGGGCATCTACAGCGGTGAGATAACTAACTGGAAGGAAGTCGGCGGAAATGATGCGGAAATAGTTGCCTATCAGCGTGAACCCAATTCCGGAAGCCAGACCGCTATGGAGAATATGGTCATGAAGGATAAGCCCCTTGTGGCTATGGAGGGCTACCGTATCGTCGAGGGTATGGGGCATCTGATAGAAGTTATTGCCGAGTACGAAAACCGTGAAAACAGCATCGGCTACACCTATTACTACTACATCAACAACCTCTACCGCAATGACGATATAAAGGTACTCAGCATCGACGGAGTTTCCCCGGATAACGAGAACCTTATAAACGGTTCTTACCCCTATACTACCGCTTACTACGCCGTTATGCGGGAGAATGCCACCGGTCGTTACACTGATCTTCGTAACTACCTGCTCTCCGACGAGGGTCAGCAGATAATAAAGCTTGCCGGATACTGCCCTGTGAGGGAGGTGGACTGATATGAACCTGTGCGCCGAAGAAGAACGTGCCTTGCGTCAGTCTATTTGTATACTGCTGGCAGTGGAAGCGCTGCTGATATGCCTTGTATGCCTGAATATTAGCAGCGACGACGAAACCCGCCTTTACTATCACGCACTAACTGCCGAAAGCTTACTCAGAAGCAACCTTATGATTGGCATGATACCCGTGGTGGCTACCCTGCTCTCCTACTTCTCTAAGGCAATTTTCATAGTCTATGAGTTCATTCACTTTCTCATAGGCGCTGCTCTGGCGATAATCGCCCTTTTGTCGCTGAATCCTGCAATAATCATGGTCGGTGTGATCCTTGTACTTATCTTCTGCTCACCGTTCATGCACTACATCAGAGTAAAGCCCAAGTGGAATATCCCGGCGGAGGGCGATCAGCCTGCGGAAGAAAACAGCGGAAACGCCAACAAACCGTCTTGACAGATACGCCGCAAGTGTGGTATAATGTCTGTATCTGCATTATGAAAACATGGAGGAATCCCAGAATGAAAAATACAAGGATAGCCGCTTTCTTAATGGCGGCTGCTATGGCACTCTCTGCCGCAAGCTGTACAGGCTCAAGAAGCAATCCCAATACTGAGACTTCTGCAAACACTGTAGAGATCGCCACGACCACCGAGAAGGAGATCGAGATCAAGATGAATGAGGAGGCTGACGAGCATGATACCGTTTTCAAGCTCAATTCAGTCATTGACTGCGGTGAACGTACAGACGAGAACGAGGCTTATATCTTCCTGAACGTCACTATCAAGAACTCCTCAGATACCGATTATAAACTCAATGCACTGAATAACTTCATCATCATTCTCCCCGACGGCTCAGAGACTCACTTCAATATCAGAACTCAGCTTTATGCTCAGAAAAACTTCTCCGACCTCTACCAGGAGAACCCCATCATCGTTCCTGCACATGGCGAGTTTACAGGATATGTGGGCGGTTATCTGGTTGACCAGAACATCAGAGACTTCACCGTTTGCTTCTATCCCACAAGAAACGACGCTTACGACAAGAGCAGTATCGTAAAGTGCGACATCACATCAAACGACATTCTGCCCATGCCCGACGAACTGAAAAAGTAATCATTTATGAGAACTTTTATTCACAAGCCTTTGCACAAATCTAATTAAGTCTAATTAAGAAAATTTTTGAGAACGCCTTAGCAATATGGCGTTCTCTTTTTTTATGCCGAAAACTATGTATGCGGTCACAAGGTACGCACTTCCTCCGGCTGATATGGCAAAAATAAGCGACCACAGAAGCGAAAGCCCTCCCCTCTCAGCAAGGCTGTACGCCAGATATGCACCTCCGCCGCACATTCCTCCGGCGTAAAGCACCGCCAGAAACGGCGCAAATTCCGGGCGAAGTCCCGACGCTCTGCAATATACCGCTGCCGCCGCAATAAGTATAACTGCGAAGCTTATTGTCGTGGACAACGCTGCCCCGGTCAGCCCCATTTCCGGGATAAGCAGCACGTTCCCCAGGAACTTAACTACAGTCCCGGCTGCCGTTATTTTCAGCGGTGCTGAGGCTCTGCCTATGCCTTGCAGCATGGCAAACAGCGGATAACTCAGGCACAGGCAGACCATTCCCGGCATAAGCCAGGTCAGCGGCATCACGCACAGCGCTGCTTCGTCCCTCTGCTCCGGGAAAAGCAGCATAACTACCGGTCTTGCCAGTACTCCCAGACCAACTGCCGCCGGAACTGCTATAGCTGCCGCCGTCACAAGCCCGTGGAGACTGCTCCGGGAAAGCCCCTCACTGTCACCCTTCTCCCACGCCTCGGTTATGGGCGGAAGTATCCCTTTTCCAAGCATATTCGTCACCGACGGCACTAAATTGAATACCGTCAAAGCAATACCGGCGTATGAGCCGTACATGAACCGGGGTGCTTCCTCCGCCGTAACGCCTGGTATATGGGGCGCAGTCCTGCCGGAAAGCTGCATGATAGTCCACATATCAATCACAGCCGTCAGATTCGTCACCAGCGCATTTATCCCCAGCGGCAGCGCTGTCCGGATAAGTTCACCGGCAATACTCCGGCGGCTTTCAAGGTGGCGTTCGCCGGCAGTATCCCCCTCACGCCGGACAAATACCCTGCGCACCATGAAATATACCACCGCACCCGCAGAGGAAATAGTCACGCCAAGTATACCCGCTGCCGCCGACAGCGCTCGCATATCGGTTATACCGGGGAAATACACTGCCAGCACACCGGCATTGCGGCTGACGTAAAACGCAAGCGCCAGACCTGCTGCCGCCTTGACTGCTCCTTCAACGGTCTGGGAAACTGCCGTGGGGTACATATTTCTCTGACCCTCGCAGCAGCCACGTTCCACCGCTGTTATACAGCCGAAAAGTACCGAGGGAGCTATCATCGCTACCGCCAGTGCCGCCTGAGTATTCCCGGTGGACGACCTGCTCAGAGGCGCTGAAAACAGCCATATCCCAAGCGCTCCCAGAAGTCCTGCCGCCGAAAATATCCCCAGAGCCACACGCCTTATCCGGGCAGCATTTGCGTACATATCCAATGCACAGCTTCGGGCGGTCATTCTTGCGCAGGCGGAGGAAAGCCCTGAAACTGTAAGAGCGTACACCGGCATGAAGATACTGTAAGCGGCGCTGAAATAGCTCATTCCCACACCGCCCAGAATATTGGTCAGCGGTATCCGGAATACCGCACCCAGCCCCTTGGCAATTACCGCCGATACCATAAGTATAACCGACCCTTTCAGGAAATTCTGCTTCTTCATACCCGCAACACGCCCCTTTCATCTCAGTTTATGCGGCAATGCTTTTAAATATGTGATCCCGGCTGGCTCTATTATTGCGCATCAAAAAGGGCGTTACAACTTTTTTGCTCTGATACTTGCTTTTTCTGTGGATATGTGCTATAATATAAATTGGCTTATCAAAAGCTGTTTTTGTGACATTTTTGTACCACGCTTTATGTGTGGACTATATCATTACTGAAAGGCTGGTCATAATGGAATATAAATTTTCCGATAAAGTCAGCGGTCTGAAAGCTTCGGCTATCCGTGAGATACTGAAATTCACCGCCGACCCTGAAGTAATTTCATTCGCTGCCGGAAATCCTGCTCCGGAAGCCTTCCCAAAGGAGCGTATCGCTGAGATATCCGCTGAACTGCTCAGGGACGACCCTATCCTTGCGCTTCAGTACAGCGTTACAGAGGGTTATACTCCCCTGCGTGAGTTCCTCAAGGGCTGGCTGAGCGAAAAGAACTGCTTCCACCCTGAATTCGACGACTTGATCGTTACATCCGGCGGTCAGCAGGCTAACGAGCTTTCCTGTAAGGTACTGCTTAACGAAGGCGACACACTCCTTTGCGAGTCTCCCTCTTTCATCGGCTCGCTCAACGCTTTCCGTTCCTACAACGTTAACCTTGTGGGCGTGGATATGGAGGACGACGGTATCGACCTTAACAAGCTGGAGGACGCTCTGAAAACTCAGCCAAATGTCAAGATACTCTACCTTATCCCCAACTTCCAGAACCCCACCGGCAGAACTATGTCCCTGGAAAAGCGCAAGGCTGTTTACGAACTCGCCTGCCGCTACGACTTCATTATCC
>CAMOEP010000146.1 GCA_946612185.1 uncultured Ruminococcus sp. | reverse complement strand
CTTTTCAACGTGAACTGGTGGAGACTGGGCGGCGTATCCGCTGAGGGCAGGAAGATAATTCCGGGCGACCTGGACGGCAGCGGCGTGGTGAATGTTTTTGATATGGCTGAAATGCGTGAGGCGCTTATTACCGGCTATTGTGATAATTTTGATGAGGCTGACATGAACGACAATGGCGCTATTGAAATTTCCGATGCTCTCATGCTTCAAAAGTACCTGTTTGGTTTATGACCTATCTGATTGCGGTGAATGAAAGGCACAGATAGAAAAGCTACAGGGCAACAGGATTTACTTTTTCAAGCTGAGCCAGCTTGACCGCCCCCACGTTGCCGCTCGTGAACTCGCTTACTTTTTTAGAAACGGTGCTTTGTACGTCGCTCAACCGTGTTTTCCTTGGTACTGTGTTCTATTCAAGTAATTCTGTATTTTTGCTGTTTTACAAGCTGAGCCAGCTTGACCGCATATCACGTTGACGCTCGTTAACTCGCTCACTTTGACAGAACATCGCATTTTGCCGTCGCTCAACCGTATTTTCCTTGGTACTGTGTTCTATTCAAGTAATTCTGTATTTTTGCTGTTTTACAATTTGCCCGGAGAACTCTGTACCAGTACAAACAAGGTTGAGCGACGTAAAAAGCACCGTTTCTATTATGTGAGCGAGCGTAAGCAAGCGTCAACGTGAGAAGTGGTCAAGCTGACGCAGCTTGAAAAGCTAACAAAATGATTGACTAAAAGGGGAAAGTATGGTATATTTAAAAGTATAAAACTACTTTGATCGTGAGGTATCCGTTATGAATAAATTAACCATTTCTGCACTCCTCCTCGGCTCGGCTCTCCTGCTCACCGCCTGCGGCAATGATCCCCCCACACAGGAAGAAACTCCTGCCGCTTCCGAAAGTGCCGCTTCTGCATCCACTTCTATCCCCGAAACTTCCACCACCAACATCACCACCGCCGCCGCAACTTCCTCTGCGGAAAATGTGTCCACAACCGCCGCTTCTTCTACCGCTTCCTCTGCGGAAACTTCTTCCTCCGCCGCCGAAACCTCCACTCAAGCCGACGTGACCACAACTCCCGCCGAAACTACCACCACTGAGTACAACCCCACCGACCTCTCCGGTTTTGCAGGCTACTGGTTCATCGACGGCGATACCTCCCTCGCTTCTATGTACATCGACAGAAACGGCAACTTCGAGTCTTATTACGCCAGCGGCAACACCGAAGCTTCCGGTCATATAGAGAGCGTATTTAATGCCACTATCAACAACTTCTATTACGTCATGTACCTCGACAACGGCGATATCTTCAATACCTTTGCCGACGACGGTCTTTCCAGCAAAACTGATATCTATATGGGTACTGAGGGTACACCTCACTTCGTCAAGCTGTTCGGTGAGGGCGGTCTTGGCGACGACGGCAGGGGCAGCGATGAACTCGCTTTCGCCGGTAACTGGCAGTGCGACCGGGCAAACCTCGAAATAACCGACAACGGCGAGGGCGTTTTTTCCGCCGTTATACGCTGGGGTGACAGCGCTTTTGCCCATGCACAGTGGGATTACCCCCTTATCTTCGACGGCGAGAAGCTGGTCTGCGACGGCTGCGGTGTCAAGATGTATGTGGACTACTCCAAGAACCAGTCAGACCCCGAAATTACCGTGAATTACACCGACGGCAGCGCCATTTTCTACCTTAATGAGGAAACAGGTCAGATAACCTGGGTGGACAGCGTGGAGAACCAGGGTCAGAATATGACCTTTACCAGAAATTACTACGCTGACTGACCCGGAGTCTGGAGAGTTACCAATGAAAAAGATTACTCTGGGTATAACCGCCCACGTCGATTCCGGTAAAACTACCCTCGCTGAGTCCATGCTTTTCCTCAGCGGCGCTATCACCACCCTCGGTCGTGTGGACAGCGGAAACTCCTTCCTCGATACCAATTCTATCGAGCGTGACCGTGGAATCACCATTTTTTCCTCCCAGGCAAGGCTTGAATCCGGCGATACTCAGCTTACCCTCCTGGATACTCCCGGTCATGTGGACTTTTCCGCTGAAACTGAGCGAACTTTCCGTGTCCTGGACTACGCCGTTCTTGTCATAAGCGGCACTGACGGCGTGCAGAGCCATACCGCTACCCTCTGGAAAATGCTCCGGAAGTACGGCGTTCCGGTGTTTATCTTCGTGAATAAAATGGATCTCACCGGCGCTGACCACTTCGCTGTCCTGGAAAAGCTGCGCAATCAGCTTTCTCAGTGCTGCTGCGACTTCTCCCTCCCGGCGGAGGAACTGCCGGAAGCCGTCGCCTCCTGCGATGAGTACCTTATGGAAGAATTCCTGGGATCCGGCAGCCTTTCCGACGAGACTATTTCCGAAGCCGTCCGCCAGAGGAGAATTTTCCCATGCTTCTTCGGCTCAGCACTGAAACAGTTCGGCGTGAAGGAATTCCTCGCCGCCCTCGACCGGTTCACTATCGAGCCGGAGAGACAGCCGGAGTTCGGCGCTAAGGTTTACAAAATTTCCTACGACAGCAAGGGCAGCCGCCTTACCCACCTGAAAATCATGGGCGGAGAGCTGAAAGTCCGGGACGAGATAACCTACACCGACGCTGAGGGAAACTCACTCACCGAGAAGATAAGTTCCCTGAGAATGTACGCCGGCGAGAAGTTCACCATTCCGAAAAAGGGCGAACCCGGCGACGTTTGCACCGTGACCGGACTGACCGCAACTGCTGCCGGTATGGGTCTTGGCTGCGTCCGTGGCTCTGACAGGGCGATGCTTGAACCGGTCATGACCTATCAGGTATTGCTCCCGCCGGAGAAGAACGTGTTCGAGGCGCTGAAGGATATGCGCCGCCTGGAGGACGAAGACCCCCAGCTTCATGTGGTCTGGAACGAGCAGCTCCGGGAGATACACTTGCAGCTTATGGGCGCTGTTCAGCTTGAAGTCCTCAGCCGTCTGGCGCAGGAGCGCTTCGGTTACAGCATCTCTTTCGGCAGCGGCGCTGTGTCCTACCGGGAAACTATCCTCGCTCCCGTGGAGGGCGTGGGTCATTATGAGCCGCTGCGACATTATGCGGAAGTTCACCTTATCCTCGAACCACTTCCCCGTGGCAGCGGTCTGCGGTTCGATACGGTCTGTCACGAGGACGAACTCGACCGGAACTGGCAGCGGCTTATCCTCACCCATTTGCAGGAAAAACCGCACCTGGGCGTGCTGACCGGTTCACCCATAACCGACATGAAACTGACCCTCGCTTCTGGCAAAGCCCACCTGAAACACACCGAGGGCGGCGACTTCCGGCAGGCAACTTACCGTGCTGTCCGTCAGGGTCTTATGCAGGCGCAGAGCGTCCTCCTTGAGCCTTATTATGACTATGAACTGGAAGTTCCGGCGCAGTTCGTGGGGCGTGCGATCGCAGACTTGCAGCACTTGGGGGCGGACTTCGATCCCCCCGAAACTACCGGAGACTCCGCGGTTATCCGGGGCAGCGCACCAGTCAGCAAAATAGGGGAGTACCAGTCCGAGGTCATCAGCTACACCCGTGGTCACGGTCGGCTCTCCTGCATCGTCAGCGGCTACCGGGAGTGCCAGAACGCCGGGGAAGTCATCGAAGCTATCGGCTATGACCCGGAGCATGACACCGAAAACAGCCCGGATTCCGTCTTTTGCAAACACGGTGCAGGGTATTTGGTGAAGTGGGACGAAGTTCCGCAGCATATGCACCTTCCCTCAGCTCTGACCGCTGAGAGAGAGGAGGAAAGTTCCCCGAAATCCACAAAAACTCCCGCTTCGTCAAGTTCCCGGAGTGCTACCGATGAGGAACTTATGGCGATTTTCGAGCGAACCTACGGCAAACAGGAACGTGACCCACGGAAAGCCTTCAAGAAGGTCAGACGTGAGCCTGCCCCCGACCACAAGCCCCGGCTGCCGGAGTACACCGGGCCAAGTTACCTGCTTGTGGACGGCTACAACGTCATTTTCGCCTGGGACGAGCTGAAATCCATTGCAAAGGACAACCTGGAGGCTGCCCGGAACGAGCTTATCCGCATCATGGCGGACTATCAGGGAAGCTGCGGCTATGAGGTCATAATCGTGTTCGATGCGTACAACGTCCGGGGGCGGAAAAGTAACGTGGAGAAGCTGTTCAACGTTAGTATCGTCTACACCGGCGAGGCGGAAACTGCCGATACCTACATCGAGCGAGTGACCCACGACCTTGCCAGGAACCACCGTGTCCGTGTGGCGACCTCCGACGGCCCGGAGCAGCTTATTATCCTGGGAAACGGCGCTATGCGAATGTCTGCCGCCGAACTGCATCAGCGTGTGATGAACGCAAAGGCGGACTACTCAGACTATCTGAAAAAGGAGTAGGGTATGAAAAATACGCTTTACTATGATATCACGCTAAGGCAACAGCCCGTCGGCGGATTTTTGCCTTGCCACCGACAAAATTATGCCTGAAAATCCGTACATTCACCCTATGTGGACAGATTCTAAGACAGAAGCGAAGTTCAGCAATGGACTTCGTTTTTTGTGTAAGATAGCCTAAACTAACAACGAAAGATTGTGCAGAATTACACTTGAAAAAATTGATTGAATACGATATAATTGTATCAAATGAATTTGAAGAAAGGTGATACTATGGACAGATCTGACCTTCAGGCGTACCTGAGCAACGGAGTGCGGAATATCGTGAAAAACGCCGTCCGCAGCACCCTCAGTGACCCGGCTGGAACGGCGTTTATCATGAAGTTTTCCGCTTCGTCAGCTAAGGCTTCCGCAAAGCGTGAGAAGCTGGAGGAGGAGGGGACGCACGTTCCGCCATTTCTCATCGCCAGCATCACAAGCTCCTGCAACCTCCACTGTAAGGGCTGTTACTCCCGCCAGAACCATGCCACCAGCGATTGCGCCCCCAAAAACCAGCTTTCCGGCGACGAGTGGAAGCGCATATTCTCCGAGGCGGAGGAACTGGGCATAAGCTTCGTCCTCCTTGCCGGGGGCGAGCCGCTGATGAGGCGTGACGTTATCGGCGCTGCGGCGGAGTTCCCAGGCATTATCTTCCCAATATTCACCAACGGCGTTTTCGTCAGCGAGGACTACTTCGATCTGTTCGCCAAACACCGCAACCTCGTCCCCGTGCTGAGTATCGAGGGCGACCGGGACGCTACCGACAGCCGCCGTGGTGAGGGTATATACGACCGCCAGATGCGGAATATGGAGCGCCTGAAAAAGTCCGGGGTACTGTTCGGTGCGTCGGTGACGGTCACAAAAGAGAACCTTGATATGGTCATGTCAGGGGAATTTATCCGCAGTCTTTCGGACATGGGCTGCCGTCTGGTGATATTCGTGGAGTACGTCCCGGCGGACAGGACGACTGCTGACCTTGCCCCGGACGACGCTGACAGGGAGTTTATGGAACAGCGTACCAGCGCTATTTCCGGTGAGTTTCCGGATATGATACTGCTCAGTTTTCCAGGTGACGAGAAAAGTTCCGGGGGTTGTCTGGCGGCAGGCAGGGGATTTTTCCACATCAATTCCCACGGCGACGCAGAGCCATGCCCGTTTTCGCCATATTCCGATACGAATATCCGTGACACGACCCTGCGAAAAGCGCTTGATTCCGGGCTTTTCCGGCGGCTTCACGACTCTGGTGTGCTTTTCTCAGAGCATACCGGCGGCTGCGTACTTTTCCAGCATGAGGAATTCGTTAAATCTGCCGTAAAATAGCGAAAAAGCACCGCCTCCGGAAAAGGAGTGCGGTGCGTTTGTTTCAGTGTAGATCAATCCCACTCGTCAGGATCCATAGGGCCGTCGCCAGGGCTTGTTGTGATAACGTCCTCAGAATCAAATTTGAAGATCTCAACGTAAGGTGTTTCATACTTCATCTATATCATCTCCTCTCCGCATATTTAGCACACGCAAAAGCGGTGAATTTAAAGCAGCCTGCACAATGGCGGTTTCAGCGAACGTGTCTGCTTGATTTGCGTCATTCCGAAAATTTATGGATTAGTCAGTATGCGTGTGTAACGCTGTACGAAATGGCGAAAATGCTGAAATGCCAGTGCAGGACTGCCCTAAATGACGTTAAGTCCATTCGTCCGGATCCATGTAGCCGGACACAGGTTCTTCGAGCTGAGCCAGCTCGACCGCTTCTCACGTTGTCGCTCGCTTGCTCGCTCACCTTGACAGAAACGGTACTTTTTCCGTCGCTCAACCGAATTTGTTCTGGTACAGAGTTCTATCCGGGAATTCTGTAAATGTGATACTTTACAGTTCTACCTGAGAACTT
>CAMOEP010000145.1 GCA_946612185.1 uncultured Ruminococcus sp. | reverse complement strand
CAGTACACTTAACGAGGCTAAAGCCTGCCTTGACAGGCTGAGAAAGAACCAGGCTCAGCTTCATCTGGAAAACTATCTGCTTCAAAGTCAGACAAAAGATGAAGATCACAACTATTTCGCCCTGATGTGGAAAGGACTGTTTGGCAAAACTGATTATCCAACTTTCCTGCTTCTGTACTGTCAGCTTCTTCTCACCCAGCATATCACCAATAAAATGATGTGCAGTATTATTATAATGTATGGAAAATTCACCGTAGGCGATGACCAGGTAACATCAAATAACTGGATAGATTCTTCTTTAAATACACAGTTAAATGACACTTATGATTTCGAGGTCTCTAAGCGAACAACTAAGCTGAAGATCGCATACTGTTTAAGACTGAAAGCTGACTGCTATGACCCTGACGGCAAAGATCATGACAAACATATTATGACCGTTCGCAATTATGTGACTTCTATGTTCGGCGAACAGCCATATGATCCACGTTCTTTCTACGAGATGCTCCTGCTCTACATTACATACCGTAATATCATGTATTCATGCTTAGGGGGAATGATCGTGAGTACGGCTAAGATCGTCCTGCGTAAATTGCTGCCAGATGAGGAAGATGAAATAGTTCCGGTAAAAGAAGAAATGATAGAGAATTATGCCAAAGCTAACCCCAAACCCAAAATACTGGACCTTACATCATATCAGCAAGCTGACGGTGTTCTCTGCGAGTGTGCTGACTCATGCGAATGGAACTATCTGAAAAATTTCGTTAAAAATAAGCTCATTCAAATGAAAGCACCTGCTTTCGCTACCCATCGCCCATTAGAAAATATGGTCGATACTGAAGTATTTTTTTCAAGCAATATTTCTGATATGCTCATGCTCGATAGTGATGAATTTGTAAGTAAATTGGCTAATGACCGGAATATGTATGCATACTATGACGACGATTATGCAAGCCGCTTCATTACTATGGATAGAATAACAGGCATTGATGATCTTTCGCCCCTTATAGAAAAAATCTACTTTGATAATTCTCTGGAAACAGCACGTTTACCTAAAAAAGTACGTTCTATGCGCCTTAACAGATCTCCAAGACTTCAAAGGAAAAAAATCCAAAAGATTGATCCCAAAAATCTGAAAAGACCTGATGCTTCAATTCTCCAAGATGTAACACGCCTTGGCTCCCGCTGGAAAAAAACTCTCCACTCTTTAGATACTCTCAAAAAAAGAGAAGTATTCCTCAGAAAAACATTTACTCCATTCTGGTTCAAACTGAGGAATTGCAGTGACAGAAGTAATTTAAAAGACTACAGAGAACTCCTTCCTATGACCAAAAGCAGATTCATCAGTTGCCTTGCAGAACTTTCATATACTGACGATCATTGGAATTTGATAAGGTCTAATTTCCTTCTGGATATATTCAATAAGCTCAGCACTGATCTTGATACCTTAGATGCACCAACTACATTAATGAACACTTTTGATAATAGTGCAGGAACTCGTTTTAAAAAGTTTGATTTTTCAGACTACCATGATGTGTTCCTCTTTATGTGCTGCTTATTGCCCGACCGCATTGAAGCTTTCAAAAATCTTGAAGAAGCCGGCTATTTATACAATATTTAAGGCTATTTATACAATATTTAAGGAAATGATATATGTTTAAGATATTTAATGCATCTGTTACCGGAAACAGCCACATAAGCCGGGATATTTCCAATCAGGACGCTGTTTTCTCCGATGTCCGCTCAGGGGTCACATTCATTTCCCTGGCGGACGGTGCCGGCTCTCTCAAGGGTGCCGGAATATGCGCTGAAACTGTGGTCAGGGAAGTGTCCTGCACTATTGCTGACAACTTCCCTTCCCTGCTTGCTATGGACAGCGATCAGACCGCAAGTGAAATAGGGAAGTATATTACCGGGTGTATGGAGAAACTCTCCCATACTACCGGTCTTCCGCCTGAGCAGCTTGGCTCCACCTACCTCTTTGCCGGTTCTGACGGGAAAAACTTCCTTATCGTCCACCTGGGCGACGGTGCAATACTGGGCAAAACTTTCTCCGGAACAAATGGCATCATATCTGTACCGGAAGGCTCTGAGGACGGTAAAGCCACTTTTCTCACCTGTTCAGCTAACCTGGCAAACCATATCCGTGTCACCAGGGCTGACTACAAGGACTACTGCGAGATAATCCTTATATCTGACGGTATGCATAATGCCGCTTTTGATAAAGATTTCATTTCCAGATACGATTTTGGTTCTTCATACAAACAGCTTCTGGATATGGCTATTATGGACATTAACGCTGATGATTCAAGTTATATAATGATGAGGAGTAGTATCAATGGAAAATAGTATGCCTATACCTCTGAGTGATAATTCCGAACTTACTCTTTACAGTAATGACGGCGAAAACCAATTCAGCCGTAAATTCCGTATTATAAAGACCATTGGTCAGGGGTCCACTTCTATTGTGTATCTTGCTGAGTACAAAAGCGATAATCTGACTTTCCGTTGTTTGCTAAAGGAGCTTTTTCCGGCAAACTGCGGACTCAGCCGTGAAAATTTCGTTGAGCTTGTCCATTCCTCCGGCAAACCCAGCTCACGATATAAAGCTATAGAGAAAAGATTCAAGATAGGCTACGATCTTCAGGTGAAACTGAATAATGAAGCGGATTATGAGAATACTCACACAGAAGATAATATTGCCGGACTTGTAGCAACCGCCACCGATATTTACCACAATGGGCATGGTATTCTCTATACCCAGTATAGCGCACAGCAGGGCGAGACTTATGACATGATACCCTGCGGAAGCGAAAACTTTGATGAAATACTGTCAATCATTGAATGTATAGCTTTCTTTCTCAGAAAACTGCATAAAAAGGGTTATCTGATGCTTGATATAAAGGAATCCAACGTATTCGTGGCAAATGCAGGCAATATCCGCTATGGCTGTATGTTCGACTTTGGCAGCGTGGTAACAAAAGATGAGCTTAAAAACTACGACCATGAAAATGCAGACTGTTCACTCGCTTTTACCAAATCAGACAGTACACTTACACTTCCGCCGGAACTTGAAGCAATAATCACTGCTGAAAATGACAATAGCTCATGCAGAGCAAATATCTGCACAAAGATCAATATATATGTGCATAGATTACTTGCAAAGACGGGTGAATTCACAGACCTTGCCATGCTTGGCTCTATAATGTATCACCGTATCTTCGGTACCAGCTCCCCACCAGCTAAGGACGTTGAAAAAGATTCCTGGACACCGCCTGACGGGATCATAAGTTCCGACAAAACTCCAAAAACAAAAGAACTGCTTACAAGTATATTCAAAAATACCCTTAGCTCTATCAATAAACGTTATCACGGTTCCAATGCACCTGTTGATGATTTCATAAAGGATCTGACTGCCCTCCGTGAACTGTACCATAAGGAAAGCACTTCGAGAATAACTGTTCCTGATAAAACTATTCTCAGAAAATGCAGCAATAAACAGTTTAATACTCTTACTATGGAGCAAAGTTCAGGCGAAAACGGTGCTGTGGTGATAAAGCGCAAGTTCTCAGATATACACAACCACAATACGATCATCTTCAGCAACACCCTTACCACTGTTGATAATAAACAACTTACCCCCTCGCTTATCAATATTGTAAGACCAAGAAGCCTTTCAATTTTTCAGGGTGACGGAGGTGTGGGAAAATCCTCACTGCTCTATAAATTCTGGTTAGATGCTAAAAAAGGCAATAACAAAAAGTACATCTGCTTTTATGTGGATCTGTCCGGATATAACGGCGGAATCAGTATTTCCTTAAATACCGCCGATCTGCCTACCGGTCTGCTCTCATACATTATCGACAACATCATCAAGGAATACTGCGATGAATACGCTGGTCTGAACGCAGATGAAACAAATATCCTTGCTGAATACCTGGATAAACTGCTGACCAACGTCAAAAACAAAAGAAACCCCGATCCGGAATATATTCTCTTTCTTGACGGTCTTAACGAGATAGCTGATCTGGCTATAAAAAATGCCCTTATAGATGACCTTGTTCTTGCAGCCAAAAGATGGAGCAATACATCTATCATTGTGACCACACGCAATATCGGCTGCACTGTTCTGGGCAGCTTTACACGGTACGAAGTTTCGGGTATTTCTGACAGTGAGATAGAAGCCATGCTGCCGAAAACAATTGATATAGACAAGCTCAAAAAAAGCAATATCTGGGAACTGCTCAGACTTCCTATTTTTCTGGAACTTTACTTGAGTGTTATCCCCAAGCATCTGACCGCAGTTTCAGCTATCTACTCAAACATAACCCGTGGAAAACTGATAGAACTTTATATCAACACAAGTGACTGCATAATGGATAAAAGCGATATCAAAAACTTTGCTGTTAAGTGTATACTTCCTTTTATCGCAAATAAAATGGATATTGCTCACGAAACCAGCATCAGTTACAATAAGCTGAATGAACTCATCAGCAAAGGCATCTCTTTCTTCTGCGGCAATACTATCTACAATAACTATACAACGAATATCTACCAGAATAATCGCTTCTTTGAAAACAGTATCAATGTTGCCAATGAAGATGTAGATGCTATAATAAACAGGATATTCGCTACCGGTCATCTCATTGTCGATGAAAAACAGCAGTATGTCTCATTCTCCCACCAGTATATGCACGACTTCTTCGCCGCAATGCATATCCGCAATATCATTGAGATCCTGAAGAAACTGTCAGCGGTGAAGAATAGCATTATTAATACCAATGCTGATAAACTCAGCTTTGCACTGAAGAATGGCATCAGCTATCGCTGGCGTGATGAGGTCTGCACCTTGTTCGGCGAAATCAGCGATAATAGCGATAATGACCAGATGTGAAACAGTTATAAACAGGTGTGGTTCTCCACGCCTGTTTCGCATTTCAGGAAATTTTTTTATAAAAAAACTGAAAAAGCTCCCCCGGAAATGTCACGCAAACATTTCCGGGGGATTTTCCATAATCTCAAAACATAATACCTGGTATTGCACCATTCTGACACAAAATATCTTTTACTTCATTATCGTCATCAATTCCGAATACACTCACATTTTGTGCAAAGCAATCCGGCACAAAATGCAGTACCATGCTCTTTTCTTTTCCATTCAGATTTATCTTAGTGAAATCGGAGCTGACAGTCGTGCTTGCGTCCGATGAGAATATTATTCCCTTTGCTGAGGGCATTTCCTCTTTAAGCTCAACACCATTGCTTCCCAGAGTAATGGTGTATATTTTTTCACTGTCAGCATACCTGAGTTCTTTTCCGTCAGCACTGAAACGCAGTGCCTCTGGCAGAGCATTTGTTGTGAAATAGCCAGCAATGCGTCCTTCGGGCAGTTCCCATATAATACCGGCGCTGCCTATGTTACCGTTTTTATCCAGGTGTGAACCTGCTGCCGCACATAGCCTGCTTCCGTTCTGGTCAGGGGCAGATATGGCTGATCTGGTCAGGTTACTAATATAGTCTTCGTACCCCTCACCTGGTCTTTCCAGTTCAGTCAGCCTGCCGCTTTCGGCTTCATAAACCTCCGGCACCCAGGCTTCAGAAGTTACGCATATCAGCTTATCATCATGGGAAATGCTTACTCCCTGAATGCCTTCGCACAGTTCAATTGTCCTGTATGAGAGTTCATTGTCTCTGTACTCCCAGATCTGGGAAGTTTTTTTACCGTAAAATGTCAGCAGGAAACGTGGAGTTTGGTTGAACATAGTCAAAAACTTCATGTTGCTGAGATCACAGGACTTATTTAGCAGAATATCGCCGTTTTGGGAGAGTATATCAATTGTCTTATCATGCGTGCAGACACAGAAGCTGCCATCTCTGGAAATACCAAACCCTTTTATGGGAATACTCATCTCTTTACTGCGGCACACCACCTGACCGCTTTTGGTGTTCCAGACCATGACCATATTAAAGTATGAGGCAGCGGCACAGTATTGGCTATCAGCAGATATAGCTATATTCCGCACATTATGACGGTTTCTGCCCAGCTTGATCGTCTCGCCGGTCTTTGTATTATACACAACAGCGGTGCAGTCTTTGGAGGTTATGAGACAGTACTCTCCGTCATAGGATACTGCGGACTGAGAAATAGCTGCCTCTTGCTGCTTTATCACGGATCTCACGCCTTTCTCGTGATCCAGTATTATTGCGGAACCGTCATGTGTACCAAGTACGCATATCCTGCCATTTCCGGAAATAGTCACATTCTCAATGTCTTCTTCGCTTTCAGTCAGCTTCTTATGGAAAGGGTTGAAGCCGCCCTTTTTAAGCCA
>CAMOEP010000144.1 GCA_946612185.1 uncultured Ruminococcus sp. | reverse complement strand
CGCAACAATTACAAAAACAGTTCTGCCGAATTGGGTAATATTTATATTGACTTTATTATGCACATGATGTATAATAAAATTGGTATAATTTCATAAAAGAATTATATATCGTTATATATTTCTTTTATTTCCCCTATCCGGCAGAACTGTTTTTCTGCTAATTAAGAAATAGTTTAAGCATATTCTAAGGAGGATTTATTACATGGCTGAAGCAAGGTTCATAAAATCTGTTGCTTTCGGCGGCTATGACAAGGCTGATGTCATCAGGCGGCTGGAAGGTCTGGATTCCCAGGTCTTTACCCTCAGACAACAGCTCCGTACCGCTAAAATGCAGCTTGAAGGGATCAGACAGGGAGAGGACGTTGACGATACTCAGGCTAAAATCCTTGAAGATACTCAAAAACGCCTGACAGAGGTACAGGTAAGCAACGATACCCTCGCTACCAAGCTGAAAGCGACCGAAAGCGAAAACAAAAGGCTCACTGAACAGATCGCTTCACTGAATGAGCAGATAAGCCAGCTTAACGACAAACTTATCGAAGCTGATACAAAACTGGCTGCCCTTACTGCCGACGATGAAGCTAAAGCCCTCAGCGCAGTCTTTATCGAGGCTAAGAAATCTTCTGATATGCTTATTGAAATGGCTAAGCAGAAAGCGGCTGAAATGGACGATAATTCCAGGAAAGCTGCCGATAAATCAATAGAGTACGCAAACGGTGAGGCTCTCAGGATAATCAACGATGCGGAGAAAAAAGCTGCCGAGATCGTAGCTGACGCTATGAACGATGCAAGTGCTATGGAAGTTTCTACCGATAACCTTCGCTCTATCATGCTCGACGACGTTAAGGGCATGACCGCAAGGATCAATTCTATCTGGGACGCTCTTATCGACTTTGGCGAGTCTGGCATGGCTCAGCTTGCTGACGCTCAGATGCTCCTCACACAAACTACAAAGAAGCTGACAGAAGGCAATACCCCACGTTTCAGAAATCCTGAAATGGTACTCCCGGATTACCCTGAGGACGCTCCCTCCGCTCTGGCTGCCGAGGACGACGAACAGAGACAGAAGCGTAAGAGCAGTCTGGAAAAACTCCAGCAGATGGCAGCTTCACTTACTAAACCCAAAACCACTGCACCTGCTGCGGAGAAAGCTCCGGAAAAAGCCGATGCTAAGCCAGAAGCTAAAAAGGAAGAACCTAAAAAGCCAGCCAATGACCATAAAGACGCTCCTCAGCAGTCCTCTCAGAAGCCTGCCGCTCAGCAGCAGACCCATAAACAGGGTCAGCAGTCCGGCAAGGATAATCATGGTCAGAATGGAAAACCATCTGCTGATAATGGTCAGCAGCCTAAAAAGGGTAAGGTAGACCTGGCTGCTCTGGCGGCTCAGGCAGAAGCTTTGAAGAAAAAGAAATAATCCATAGGAGTTATTAGTATATGAATGAACTTATTATTGTCAAGCCGGAAAAGTGTGTGGGGTGCAATGCCTGCGTAAGAACCTGCCCGGCTCCGGAAGCTAATATCACAAGGCAGCTCAATGACGGAAGATTTGTCACAAGCGTTGACCCGGAGCGCTGTATCGCCTGCGGTGCGTGCATCAAGGCGTGCAACCACGGCGCAAGAGATTTCATCGACGATACCGAGGAATGTATGTCAAGACTCATCAGGGAGAAGATAATCCTCATCGTCAGTCCTGCTATCAAGGCTGTCCTCCCACTCAAGTGGAAGGGCGTGCTGGACTGGTTCAAGGGTCAGGGCTGTACGGTTTACGATGCTGCCCTGGGTGCTGATATATGCACATGGGCTCACCTGAGAACTATTGAACAGGGCAAGATAGGCAATATCATAACTCAGCCCTGCTCGGCTATCGTTAAGTATATCGAGATGTATCAGCCTAAGCTGCTGAAAAATCTCTCACCTATCCAGAGTCCTATCTCATGCAGCGCTACTTATATCAAGAAGTACCTGCGCCGCACTAATCCTATCGCTGCACTGACTCCATGTATCGCTGCAAAGGCTGAGTTTATGGATACAGGTCTGGTGGACTACAACGTTACTATCGAGAAGCTTATGAGCTACTTCGAGCGCAACGGTATTAATATCGCTTCCGACAGCGGTGAGGATTTTGAGTATAAGTTTGACGACCAGCAGGGTCAGCTTGGAAGCATTTTCTCACGTCCCGGCGGTCTGCGTGACAACCTCTGGGCTCATGACCCTGAACTGAATATCGCTACTTCCGAGGGCGTTACCAAGGTGTTCCCGGAGATAGATATGTACGCAAGAATGTCCGAAACTAAGCACCCTCAGGTGTACGACGTTCTCTCATGTGAGTTCGGCTGCAACCTGGGCCCTGCTACAGCTTCTACTCAGACTTCCTTCGACGTTATGGCTACTATGCGCCTTATCGAAAGAGAAGCTAAGAACCGCCGCAAGTCCGGATTTATGGGCAGAGGTGACGATAAGCTGTTCAAGCGCTTCGACGAGGATCTGCGTCTTTCCGACTTCCTCAGAAGCTATAAGCCGTCTACTCCTTCTCCTATCCCTACGGACAAGCAGCTTGATCCCATATTCGAGAAAATGGGTATGCATACTGCTGATGAGAGAAAGTACGACTGCCACGCCTGCGGACACAAGACGTGCCGTGATATGGCTATCGCTATCTACAGAGGTCTTAATACCCCTGATAACTGCATAGTACACGCAAAATCCGTTCTCCTGGCAAGACACTCCGCCCTCACTCTCCAGCATGAGAAGCTGTCAGAGATCGCTGCTGAATGTCTCGCACTTTCCGATAAGCTCAAGGACGGTATCACAACTATCAACAAGAGCGTTACAGGTATCGACCAGTCTACCCACGCTACAAGCGAGAGAGCGGCTGTTGTTAAGGATCTGCTCCAGAATATCGTTGAGTTCTGCTCGGATAACCCGACTATGGACGAGGAAAGCGTTAACCAGCTTATCAGTATCCTGAAAATGACTATCGACGCTTTCAGCGACCTGGACGAGAATGTTACAGTTACTTCTGAGAATTCCAGCGCTATCAACAAGTCTATCAGTGAGTTCCGTGACCTTATCAAGGGTCTGAATGAAGTCCTTGAAAAGACCAGCGAGACTCGTGTGGACAAGGTGGCAGCAAGCAGCAAGCAATAATCAGCCGCTTTGGGGAGACTGATGCTCAAAAATCGTATCGTATGGAAATTTTCACAGCCAACGTCATGTGAATTTCTGTACAATGTGACGGTAAATGTTAAATTGATTTGCGTGATACGCCATTTAATCAGTGATTCCCTTGACAAGCAGCAGGAAAAGTGTTATAATATTTATAATACCTACTTGTAACACTATGCTGTGCTGCATCTGTGCAGTCCGGCTGCCATATAAATATTACTTTTTACTATATATCTGCTAAAACAAGTCAGGAGGGAAAGTATGCAGTGCGAAAAGTGCGGAGGCGATCTTAAAGCCCATTATATCGCCTGCCCGAATTGTGGAGCGCCCGTTCCTCAGATAATTGCGGGCTTTGAGAATACAATGGAGTTTCAGCATGAACTGAGAGCCATTGTGGTGGACAACGGTCCTAAAACGATCATGGATAAGAAAAAGTTCGTCGGACTGCTCTACGACCATGTGCCCGATCATGATAAGGAGCGCAGACTGCTGGCGAATATGTACATGAGCGGCGTTTTCAATATGCTCCTGAATGAGGAGAACCGTGAGATCGCCATTATGAAAGCCAAGAGCTATATGCTCAGCGATATCTTCCTCTCCGAGAATGCTACGGAGTTCGTTATCGCCTGCTTCACTTATCTGCTTTGCTGGCCGTATGAATCTCCCTTGAAGGAACTGCCCGACGATGAAGAACCTGCACCAGAGCCGGAAAAGAAGCCCGGAAACGTCAATATCGACGCTAAGGTGTTCAGACCTATGGATGCAGTAAGATTCAGACTGCGAAGCAATATAGAGATACCAGAGGGCGTTACAAGGATCGAAAGCTTCTGCTTCGACGGATTCGGTTCACTCAGAACCGTTCAGCTGCCCTCAAGCCTGCTGGCTATCAGCGATTACGCTTTCTCATCATGTAAGAGACTGCGTGGTCTTGACCTCCCTGAATCGCTGAAGCTTATAAGACAGGGCGCTTTCAGTCAGTGCGCTAAACTGGCTATGGTAAAAATACCTGCCGGAGTGCTGGAGATCGAGGACAGTACGTTCTCCTTCTGCACATCTCTGGAAACTATAGAAATACCCGATACCGTCAGCAGTATCGGCGCTGAGGCTTTTGCAGGCTGCGAAAAGCTCAGAAAGCTTTATCTGCCTGACAGCGTAAAGTTCATCGACGCTAACGCCTTCACCGGCTGCCAGCAGCTTGTGATACACTGCTTCGAGAACTCCTACGTTCATAAGTACTGCATGGTCAACGGTATCCAGTACGTTTTAGTGACCTCATTGGATGAGGTCTGACCGCCGGTAACGGCTATGTCTTGCAATAGCGCAAAGTATTAATGGTGAAAGGATGAATAGATTATGACAGAACTTGAGATCGGTCAGGAAGTCGAAATGGAATTCGGCGGAAAGGCCAAGGTTTTGAGCGTTATCGGAAGCGGTGGTCAGGGTACTGTTTACCTCGTCCGTTTCAACGGTCAGAAGTGGGCGCTGAAGTGGTATGACATCGACAAGATGAAAAAGCCCAAGGAATTCCACAAGAACCTGAAGAAGAATATCTCCGACGGTCCGCCGAACAATAAGTTCCTGTGGCCTAAGTACCTCACTAAAGAGGCTGAGGACGGTACATTCGGATACATAATGGACTTAAAGCCTGAAGGATTTGATTCCTTCGTCGATATCCTCAATACCTACAAGCTGGAGATCGACCCGCTTACCGGCAGGGCTACCAAAAGACCTGTCCGCTTTACGAGCCTTACCGCTATGATCACTGCGGTCATAAATATTGTTAACTCCTTCCGTCAGCTCCACAGAGCCGGAAAGAGTTACCAGGACCTTAACGACGGCGGTTTCTTCATAAACGTTAATACCGGCGCTGTTCTGGTCTGCGACTGTGATAATATCGCCCCTGACGGCAGCAACTTCGGTATCGGCGGTAAGCCGGGATATATGGCACCTGAGGTTGTAAGAGGTATCGCTCAGCCTAATGTGCAGACCGATAAGTACTCCCTCGCCGTTGTCCTCTTTAAACTCCTTTTCAGAGGCGACCCTATGGAAGGCGAAAAGGTCGTAAGAGACGTTTGCCTTACAGAGTCTTCGGAGCTTCGTCACTACGGTCAGGACGCTGTGTTCGTATATGACCCTAACGACGCTTCAAACCGCCCTGTAAGAGGTATCCACGACAATGTTATCAAGTTCTGGAGAATCTATCCGGACTACATCAAGGACGCTTTCGTGAAGTCCTTTACCGTTGGTATAAGCGACCCCTCAAAGCGCATCATCGAGAATGAATGGCAGAAGCTTTTCATCAGACTCCGTTCAGAGATCATCACCTGCGGCTGCGGAAGGACTAATTTCTCGTCTATGTTTGAAAGACCTGACTATAAGACCTTCAAATGCCCCAAGTGCGGTATGGAATTCGCTACTCTCGGATTCAGCAACCGTAAGACCCGTATGCCCCTTTACCTGGGCTGCAAGTTCTATGAGTGCGAGATCGACCCTGAGTCAGAGGAATTCATGACCGTGGCTGGCGAACTGGTGGAGAATAAGCTGAAACCCGGCGTGCTGGGTATCAAGAACAGCTCCGACAGAAACTGGAAGGTCAAGATGCCTGACGGTAAATTCTATGACATAGCTCCCGGAAAGGGATTCCCCATTTGGCAGGGTCTACAGATCGATTTCGGAGGGATAACTGCCGAAATATAAATGGCTTAACATATTGCAGCAAACTGAAAGGATGTATGTAATTTATGAGTAATGAGAACATGACTGAAGGCGCAGTTAAGGGCACAGAGAATACAGCCGGCGAAAAGGACAGCCTGCTTGATTTTGATGACGACCCCCTTAGCGCTACTGGTGTTTCAAGAAAGAGCCTGGTTATATTCTTCCTGATCGATACTTCGGGAAGTATGAAGGGCAAAAAGATGGGCGAGCTTAATACCGTTATGGAGGAGCTTATCCCTGAGATCCGCAGAGTCGGTGAGGCTGATACCGAAGTAAAGGTAGCCGTTCTTACCTTCTCTACAGACGTAAGATGGATGTATTCCGCACCTATCCCGATCGAGGAGTTCGAGTGGGCAAGACTGCGTGCAAGCGGCGTTACCAGCCTGGGCGCAGCTTTCAAGGAGCTTTCACTGAGAATGTCAAGAAACGGCTTCCTCAACTCTCCTTC
>CAMOEP010000143.1 GCA_946612185.1 uncultured Ruminococcus sp. | reverse complement strand
TTGGTTATCTCCTCCCAGTAGTCCACCTGTTCGTACTCTAAAAGTTCCACAGGCGCACCCGTTACGATCATACCGTCGTAGCGGTCATTTTTTATCTCGTCGAAGGTCTTGTAGAAGGCTTCAAGGTGGTGACGGGAGGTATTCCGGGAAACATGGGACGCCATCTGAAGAAGATCTATATCAACCTGCAAAGGGGTATTACTGAGCAGTCTGAGAAGCTGACACTCAGTCTCTATCTTCTTCGGCATGATATTCAGGATAATGACTTTCAAAGGACGGATATCCTGATGCTCCGCACGTTCCTTTGACATTACGAATATATTCTCTTCTCCAAGCGTTTTGAATGCCGGAAGTTCAGATGAAATGCGTATGGGCATTTCAAATCGCTCCTTTCAATTACTTCTGTTTGCTTTTACAGTTCTGGCAGCCGTTCATATAGCTGTCGATGTCCTCGCATACGCAGCTTCCCTCGGTGAGGAACCGGAGTTTGCGCAGGGGGACTTCCTTTTCCTTGTCCTCCAGGTTGAAAACAAGTCTGCCTATGCCTTTCAGGGCGCTTTTGAACATTACCGACCTTACCAGACCGTCGCAGAGCATAAGTTCTCCGCTGTCGCTGTAGTCGTATACAGTAGTTTCCTCAGCGCCGTAGGAGTAGGCAATAAATCCTATAGACTGACCCTTGTCAATGGCTTCTGTGATATGGACAAGTGCATCTCCTGCACGCTCGATTATGCGCTCATAACCGGCGGTGTCGAATCTTTCCTGTATTTCAAGCATAGTCTTACTTCGCCTTTCCTATAGCAGTACGCAGCGCACGCAGTTCCTCGGCAGTAAGTTCACGCCATGTACCAGGTTTGAGCATACCAAGCTTTAATGGCCCGATGCTGATACGGCGCAGTCTTGCAACTTCAAGTCCTACTGCCTCGCACATCTTTCTGATCTGGCGGTTTCTGCCCTCCTTGATAGTGATAAGGAGTACTACCCTGCCCTCCTGCTTTTCCTTTACGATAACGGTTGCGGGAAGTGTCTTTTTACCGTCGATCTCGATTCCCTCGGACATTCTCACAAGCTGATCATCGGAAATATCCGGGCGGACTGTTACACGGTATGTCTTTGAGATATGGCGGCTGGGGTGCATGATTCTGTTTGCAAACTCGCCGTCGTTGGTGAACAGGAGAAGTCCCTCGGAATTGCGGTCAAGCCGACCTACCGGGTAAACTCGCTCCTCCACGTCTGTCAGAAGATCCATAACGCATCTTCTGTCCAGTTCATCTGATACCGTGGTAACGTAGCCACGGGGCTTATTCAGCATAAGGTATACCAGGTTCTTCTTCCTGGGAGCGTAAAGCCTTTCGCCGTCGATAGTGATAAGGTCGTGGCTTCCGCATTTATCGCCAAGCTTCACGGGTCTGCCGTTGAGTTTAACACGTCCCTGAGAAATAAGTTCCTCAGCTTTACGGCGTGAGCAGTAGCCTGAATCAGCGATCATTTTCTGTATTCTTATTTTTTCCACATTATCTCCTCTCTCAGGAAAACCATTTCCTGAACAGGGTCTTTACGAATGAATTTTTCTCCTCCTGCACCTGCTTTTTATAGCAGGCATTTTCCGCAGCGTACAGGGGGATATCCGCTGCCGGCATATTATCGCAGTAAACCGTGATGCACCCCGCCTCGTCGCCTATGTTTACCGGCGCATAGATAAAGGGGGGCTTTTTCACCTGAAACCACATCTGTGCATCGCCGGAAACGGTTATGGGCGGTGCTTCTCCGGGGACAAGTTCCAGGGTATCGCTTTCGCCGCCTGCCAAAGGCACAGAGATACTTTCCGGTAGCTTTGGAACGATGCTCTCCGTTTCCGGGAAAGCGTAGTCATAAAGCGACAAATGGTCGTTCCAGTCGTCGGGGGCATTGAGGGTAACGCAGATAAGCCGTTTCCCGTCACGTTCGCAGGCGGACACAAGACATCTTCCTGCTTCGTCAGTAAACCCGGTCTTAACGCCATAAACGCCTTCGTCCATTGCCAGCAGTTTATTAGTATTTTTAAGATATCGCTTGTAGGGTGGGTTGCCGAACTGGGTGCATATAGTCTCCGAGGAGCATATCTCCCGGAAAACCGGCTCTTTCAGGGCATACGCCGCAAGACGTGCCATATCATATGCACTTGAACCGTGACCCTCTCCTTCCAGTCCGGAGGGAGTGACGAACCATGTCTTTGAAAGTCCCATATCCCTTGCACGGTCGTTCATAAGGACGGCAAAATCCGGTATACTTCCTGCTATCCGCACTGCGGCGGCGTTTGCGGCATCGTTACCGGAGGGAAGCAGCATACCGCAGCAAAGCACATACTTTGTAACGGTGTCGCCCTCCTGCAAGCCCATTGACGAGCCTTCCACCCGGATAGCATCGCTGTCCACCACAAAAGGCGTATCAAGGTCGCCGCTTTCGATAGTGAGCAGAGTGGTCATTATCTTGGTGGTGCTTGCCATAGGCAGCTTCTCTCCCTCGTTTTTGCCGCAGACAAGCTGTCCGGTATCGGCTGAGATAACGGCAGCCGCCTTTGCGGAAACTTCCGGCATATCAGCGCCGGCAGCGCAAGTTCCCCTGCCAGCGATAATAAAAGCCATAACAAGCGGTAAACTTAAATATCTTTGCTTCATAATATCCCCCTGCACTTTCCTGCATATTTCACTAAAGATTATGCCGCAGCAAAGGGGAATATTCGGCATCAGTCGTTGAGAGTAACCTCAGCGGAGTCGCCGCTGTTATTCTTCTTGCCCATGAAGTCCTGAACCTTATTGATAAGGTTGGGAACGTTGTTGATAACATTGCTGATAGGATCGTTGCCGGACTCCATATTCACCATTTTAGCAGTACCGTCCGGAGATATAACAAGGAATCCCTCAGGCTTGATAGATACGCCTGCTCCTGCTCCGCCGCCGAAAAGGTCTTTATCGTACTTTGAGGGCAGGTCAGAGCCGCCGGAAGCGAATCCGTAGCTCACTCTTGAAATGGGGATAATGGTAGTGCCGTCCTCCAGCTTTATAGGCTCACCGATGACAGAGTTAACGTCAGCCATCTGCTTGATCTTGTCAATAGATACGCCCAGAAGATCCTGTACGGGAGTTTTCTTTTCCATAGATATTACCTCACTTTAGCTTTTCTATTCTGTAATTTGTTTGGTATAAAATACTTGAAGATATATGTTATCAGGAAAGCGATTCCTGCGATAACCACTGTTCCGAGCCGGAATGTCACCTTGCAGGCGGCATCGTAGCGGCTCTCCTTCTGCGCAAATCCGGGCAGAACGTCAACTGTCTCGAACTTCACTGTAAACAGCACGCTCAGCCAGCCCAGCAGGTTGTATACCGTGCCTGAGACTGCGCCGTAGTTCATAGCGCACTTGCAAGCGTCCTCATGGGCTATGAGGAAGTCGATGTAAACACCGCTGAGGTGTATGCCCTTGAATATCTTGAGAACTGGTCTGTCCGCTGCACGCCAGAGGTCGAGGACTTTCCCGATCTTGTCGCCAAGGGTCTTTTCCTCTTTTGCAGAAGGCGTATCCGGTTCAGTCTCAGCAGTATCAGTGGATTCCTCCTTTTCGGATGAATCCGGTATCTCCTCCGGTGTGACCTCCTCGGCGGCAGTTCCCTCCGGAGTATCAGCAGTATCCTCGGACTGCACCGCCGGCTGAGAAGTTTCCTCCTCAGTCTCCTCCTGAACTGCACCCTCATCGAGTATTGAGTCAAGGTCGTCCAGTTCCTCGCTGGTGATAGGGTCAGCCGGTGCATCAAAGTCGTCAGTGCTGTACCAGTCATCAAGGTCGTCATCATCGTCATCGCTGCCGCCCTTTTTGCTGCGGCGCTTTTTCAGCCAGCCGAGAATGCCGCCGCCCTGAGAGTTCAGAACGGGTATGAACCACAGTCTTGCGCTGTAGCTGAGTTTCTTTTCAATGAAGCTTACCTCACCCCTTATGGGCAGGACAAGTATTACAAAGATTATCGCCAGTATAGCAAAGAGTATCCACCCTATGACTTTCAGTACTATCAAACATTCTCACCTCCCGGCTTTAGTTATTTATTATCGGTATTATTTTCTTCGGTAATTATCATCTGACCGTCCTCTGTCATATTCCTGCCCGGAAGCGGAGGAAGCTCCGCTATCGAACCAAGCCCGAAACTTCGCAGGAATACAGGGGTAGTCTTGTATACTATCGGCTTTCCGGGAACGTCAAGTCTGCCGGCTTCTTCAATAAGCCCACGTTCCACCAGATTATTCACCACCGACGAACTGTCAACGCCACGGACGTTCTCCACGAATCCCTTTGATACCGGCTGATTGTAGGCGATTATAGTAAGTACCTCCATTGCCGCATTTGAAAGGGGCGCAGAACGCTTCGTTTCCAGTGCAGCCCTTATCTGAGGTGCAAACTTCTCACGGGTACACATCTGGTAGCTGCTTTCCAGCTTCTTGATAGTGATGCCGCTGCCATTATCGTCGTAGCGCTCGTTGAGTATCCGTATAAGCGGCGGCAGACCGCCGGGGTCGATACCGGTCGCCTGAGAAAGGCGGTATATCTCCATAGGCTCACCGCTTGCGAAAAGTATCGCTTCTATTACTCCGATCTTCTCTTTGATCTCCACTTTTTGTGAGCCTCCTTGCCGCCCTTGAAGAATATAAGGGTATTGTCGTCGCTTATGGTTATTCTGCCGAATCTGGTAAGTTCAAGTACCGCCAGGAACGTGGCTACACGGGCGGAACGGTCGGTAACGCCTTCGTACAGCTTGTCCATTGGTACTTCTCCGGTGGCATACAGTTCCCGGAGGATATGCACCACTTTCGTAAGCACCGGAACGATCCTGCGCTTTACAACGGAATTTATCTTGCTTTCGATGTGTAGTTTCTGGTTGTCCGGCCGCAGCTTCTTCTTGGATATCATACTGTAAGCCGCAGTCAGTCTCTCCGGTTCATGAACAAGGGTATATGTCATGTCAGCCTTTATCTTCATGGGCTTGCGGACGAAAACATCTGCCCCCACATTAAGCTGTGCAAGGCGCTTTGCCGCCTCCTTGCAGAGGGAAAGTTCTATGAGAGCGCCTTCCAGTTCCTTTTTCATCTGCTCAGCTTCCTCCGGACGGGGAAGGAGTGCGGCAGTCTTTATGTATATAAGTCTCGCCGCCATTTCAAGGAACTCGCCGGCTATCTCCAGATCCTGCCGCTGCATATCCTCAATGAACAAAAGGTACTGCTCCAGAAGCTTCGATATCTCAATATCGCATATATTCAGCTTGTGCTTTGTGATAAGATTAAGAAGCACATCAAGCGGCCCTTCAAATACGTCCAGCTTGTAGCTTATTTTCTCCATATCAGCCGAATACTGCCGGTACCCAGGCTGTAGCCAGAGAAATGATGCTGCTTACCCATGCGATAAGGATACCCAGAGGGTCAAGCATACCGCCAGTAAGTTCCGGCATGAAGAACAGCACAAGAAGTATTATCGTAGACGCTCTGTTTATTGTCTGGTAATTCGAGTAGTACCAGCTATTGAACTTATTTCCTGCAAACTGGTGGAGGATATTGAATCCGTCCATAGGAGGCAGCGGAAGCAGGTTGATAGTTCCCAGACATACGTTGATGTTTGAAAGGAACACAAGCACTACTCCCAGACACCAGAGCGGAGATATATTCTGCATCTGTGATGAGGTCATAGGCAGACAGTAAAGCAGTTCAACAATAAAGTTGCAGATAATAGCAGAAAGGAAGTGTGTGACCGGGCCAGTCAGGGACAGCAGTATAACTCCCCTGCGGTAGTCCTTCATACGCACCGGACTTATGGGCATAGGCTTAGACCAGCCAAAGCCGCAAAGCAGTATCGCCAGCGAACCCAGAGGGTCAAGATGCGCCATTGGGTTAAGAGTTATGCGCCCCTCACGTTCAGAGGTGTCATCGCCCTGCCACTTTGCCACCAGACCCTTTGCAGAGTTAGTCAGCGGCATTACCAGCAGAAGCATAAGTGCCCTTGAAAAAAATTTCAGAAATAATCTCAGTCCCATATCTTACTCCTTGTAAAATGATAAAACTTATCTTGTGTTATAAACACTTTATATTATACCACATTCTGTAATAAAATGCAAGTGTGACGCAGATTTAATTTGAATATCCCATGTAATTGATACTGCCCAATACACGGCAACAGCATTTATTTTTGGGAAATATTTAAGTCGCCCGTTTCTTTTACTAAATTTGTCTGTTTTACGGACGTTCCGCCAAAGGGGAAAACCCAAGGGTGAAAAGGGGGAGGGACAAACTAAACCCGACAAAAATCGGCATTC
>CAMOEP010000142.1 GCA_946612185.1 uncultured Ruminococcus sp. | reverse complement strand
CGCATTGATGTTTAAGGTGAATTATGGATTGACTCAAAGATAGAAAGGACACAACAATGCTTGATGCTGTAAAAAATCAGATCACACAGCTTAAAAAGCACAAGTTCCTTTTCGAGGAGCTTGTTAAAAGAGATTTCAAAAAGAAATACAAACGAACAGCCCTGGGTATGGTGTGGAGTCTTATCTCGCCTCTGATGCAGCTCCTCATCATGAGTATAGTATTTACCCACTTCTTCGGCAGAGATAAGCCGCATTATACTATATACCTCTTTGCCGGCAACCTGACTTACGCTTTCTTCAAGGACTCTACCTACGGCGGTATGAGCAGCCTTATGTCAAATGCCGGTATCATCACAAAAATAAACCTGCCGAAGTATATGTTCCTGCTGTCAAAAAATGTGGCATCGCTTATAAACTTCGGTCTGACACTGATAATATTCTTTATATTCGCCGCTGTGGACGGCGTTGTGTTCCACTTCCGCTTCCTTATGCTGATATACCCGATAGTTACCCTTATCGTGTTCAATATCGGCTGCGGATTCATTCTCTCGGCACTGTTCGTCATCTTCAAGGATATACAGTACCTCTACGACATCTTCACACTTATGCTCATGTACCTGTCGGCAATATTCTACTACACCGACACCTACCCTGAGAACGTGCGCAAGCTGTTCTACCTCAACCCCCTGTACGTCTACATCACCTATATACGCCATATAGTCCTCGACGGCTATATTCCCGGCATCAAGACCCATGCACTGTGCCTTCTCTACGCTTTGCTTGCTGTTGGCGTGGGCGCTTGGATATATAAGAAGTACAACTACAAGTTCCTGTACTATATGTAATGATCGGGGGGCAGTATTTTGAAAAAAATCGAACTGAATGACGTTTCCGTTTCCTACATCGTGGGCGACTTCTCCACCGTGGGACTGAAAGACGTTATTATCCAGAAACTCAAAGGCACTTACACCGAAAAGGAATTCAAGGCAGTAAACCACGTCACTTTCTCTATCGACGAGGGCGAACTGCTGGGAATCATCGGCACTAACGGCGCTGGAAAGTCTACGCTTTTGAAAGTGATATCCGGTATCATGCGCCCTACTGAGGGTACTATGGCTGTAAGAGGTACTATCGCCTCTCTGCTGGAACTGGGTACGGGCTTCGACGGCGACCTTACCGTTAAGGAGAATACCTTCCTCCGTGGCGCTATGCTGGGGTATACCCGTGAATTCATGAACGATACCTACGAGAGTATCATACAGTTCGCTGAACTGAAAGAATTCGAGGACAGGCGGTTCTCCCACCTTTCCTCTGGTATGAAATCAAGGCTTGCGTTCTCTATCGCCTGCCTGGTAAAGCCGGAGATACTCATTCTCGACGAGGTGCTTTCCGTTGGCGACGGCGCTTTCAGGAAAAAGAGCGAGGACAAGATGCTGGAGATCATCAAGGGCGGCGCTACTACCCTGCTGGTTTCCCACTCCCTCGACCAGATACGCCGTATGGCTACTAAAGTCCTCTGGCTGGACAAGGGTAATCAGGTGGCTTTCGGTGAGACTAAAGAGATCTGCGATAAGTATGAGGAATTCCTCAAAAGGAGATAATCATGACAAGATATCAGCTTATTATGGCTATGTACAACATTCTGGAGCAGAAACTCACTGAGGACAGCTCCGAGGAGTACTGCGATTTTGTCGCAGGACTTGACCCCTATCTCTGGACGGACGGCAAGACCGCTGACCCGGATATATACGACGAATTCTCCGCACTGGCTGACGAAAAGGGTCTGCCGGAGGATATCGAACCCGGCAGCGGTATGGCGCTTATCCTGGAATTTATAAAGCTCCAGGACATCAGCGATATGACCTACGCTTTCGAGAATATCTACATCAAGGAGTGGAACAAGGTCATCGAGGATATGACCCAAAACACTACTGCTAAGAAAGCTTGCGACTGCTGCGGATACTTCACACTGGAAGCCAAAGACCAGTCTGTCGTTTGCCCGGTGTGCTACTGGGAGGATGACAAGGCACAGCGCCTTGACCCGACTCTTGCCGGCGGCGCTAATAAGCCCAGCCTTGAGCAGGCAAAAGAGAATTTCGCTGTATGGGGCGCTTGCGACGAAAAGGTGATACCCTTTACCCGTATGCCTACCGCCGAGGAAGTCAGCGGACTCACTGCTTCGCTTTCTGACGATTCAGAAGCACTCTGAAATTAATGCGTAATGCGCAATATGTAATGCGTAATGCGTAATGCGTAATTAATGGTATCGCCTTGCGGCGATGAATTTAAAACCGTCCGGCTACAGTACAATGTGTACTTAACCGGACGGTTTGCTTTTTGTATGGATTGCGGCGGTAAACTTCCGCTACAGAAATAGCGCAGCGCAATTACGCATTACGCATTACGCATTACGAATTATAATGTGGGTCTTGCTATTTGACGGATTTTGTGGTATAATGTTTGTATGCTACTTTACAAAGTAGCCGGATTGATAAATTCTATAAAGGACGTGTTTTGTTATGTCTGTAAATTATGACGTTATCATCGTGGGCTGCGGTGCGGCTGGTCTTTACGCCGCTATCAACCTCCCCTCCGAACTGAATATACTCCTCCTGTGCAAGAGAGAACTGCCCCTGTGTAACTCCTCACTGGCTCAGGGTGGTATCGCCGGTGTATATAATTCCCCCACCGACAATATCCAGTACCACCAGAACGATACCCTCATCGCCGGCAGCTTCAAGAACAACGTTGACGCTGTTCATACCTTAGTAAGCGAAGCCGCTCAGGATCTGGAGCGTATCATCGAACTGGGCGTTGAATTCGACAAAAACCCCGACGGTACTTACCACCGTACCCTCGAAGGCGGTCACTCCCACCACCGTATCTTCCACCACGCTGACGCTACCGGCAAGGAGATAACCTCCACCCTCCTGGAAAATGTCCAGAAGCTTCCCAATGTCACTATAATGGAAAATACTATCGTATGCGCCACTAAACAGACTTCTACCGGCTACTCCGCTTTCCTGAAAACTACCGATGATGAGTATATCACCGCTAACTGCCACTTCCTTATCTTCGCTACCGGCGGTATCGGCAGAGTTTATAAATTCACCACAAACTCAGCTATCGCTACCGGCGACGGCATCACTTTCGCCTACGAAATGGGCGCTAAGATCAAGAACCTGAGCTACGTTCAGTTCCACCCCACTGCTTTCAATAACAGAGCTACCCGTGAGTGCTTCCTTATTTCCGAGGCTGTCCGTGGCGAGGGCGCTTACCTGCTCAACTGCCACAAGGAGCGCTTCATGCAGAACTACGACGAGCGCCTGGAACTCGCTCCCCGTGATGTTGTCTCCCACGCTATAATCCTCGAATCCCGCAAGCAGGGTTCTGATGACTTCTACCTTGATATAAGCTACAAGGACAGCGAGTTCCTCAAAAAACGCTTCCCTATGATATACAAGAACCTGCTCGAACAGGGCTATGACATGACCAAAGAGCCTGTGCCGATATTCCCCTGCCAGCACTACCTCATGGGCGGTATCGACGTTGACAAGAACTCCGAGACTACTCTGCCCAACCTCTTTGCCTGCGGCGAGTGTTCACATACCGGCGTTCACGGAAGCAACCGCCTCGCCAGCAATTCACTCCTTGAGGCACTGGTATTCTCCCGTCACGCTGCCGGCTGCATCGCAAGCCGTATGAACGACGTTCCTGCTGACTTTGAGGAGGCACAGTTCGATGCTCACATCGGCGCTGACCGTATCCCCAAGGGTATCCGCACCGAGACAAGAAGCATACTACAGAACTCCTACTTCGTTATCCCCGACAAAAAGGCTGCTGCTGAGGGATTCAAGCGCATAACCGAAATAAGACAGCAGCTTCTCAGCGGCGGTTATCTCGTTGACGCTGACTTCGTGCTGGCTAAGTCAATCGTTACTGTAGCTTACATCATTCTCAGCGAAGTTATACAGTAATACAGGAGGCTTTATAGTATATGAGAACCAGATTCATTGCCGCTTCACTGGCTGCTGCGCTGTGTACAGTCCCTTTCACCGGGTTTTCCGTCGCAAAGGCTGAAAATACCTGCACATCAGGCGACCTGAACGGCAATGGTACACTTGACTGCCCGGACATACTCATTCTTCAGAAGTATATCCTGGGCGCTGAAAAACTCACCCTGGAAAGCGCTGTGTCTGCGGACGTGAACGGCGACGGTAAAGTTAATGTATTTGACATGATAGACTGGCGTGAACAGTACTCCGAAACTGCCGCCGTTACCACTGACCTTTCCGGCACTTTCGTTACAGATTCCGGCGCAGTCGTCCGCATAGACAGCGATTGCGGAAACGACGGCGTTTCGCAGTTTTCCGTAAAGCTCAAGGGCGAGGACGTTACCTTTGCCTATCCGGACGGCGTGAAGAAGTCCGGCACTGTCTCATTCTCCGACAAGAACCACTTCTCCGTGAACTGGTCGGACGGCAGCGCTGAGAAATTCACAAGGCGTGAGATAAAGATAATCCAGGGCATTACCTACGTTAACGGTATACTTATCGCAAATAAGTCCTACTCCCTGCCGGAAACCTACAACCCCGGCACTCTTACCGCTGATACTCAGGCTGCCTTTGAAAAGATGCAGGCGGCTGCCGCTAAGGACGGCATAAAACTCTGGGTATGCTCCGGTTTCCGAAGCTACAGCTATCAGGCGCAGCTTTATAACGGCTACGCTTCCCGTGACGGCTACACAAAGGCTGATACCTACTCCGCCCGTCCCGGTCATTCCGAGCATCAGACCGGTATGGCTATGGATATATGCTATGCCGCAAGCTGGTTCGACAATACCCCGGAAACTATCTGGCTGGCAAAAAACTGTTACGACTACGGCTTCATTCTCCGCTACCCCAAGGGCAAGGAGAATATCACCGGGTATATGTACGAGCCGTGGCATATCCGGTATGTAGGGCTTGAAAATGCACAGCTTATCCACGATTCCGGGCTTACTCTCGAAGAATACCTGGGCATTGATTCCTATTACCATTAAAAGAGGTGCTTTGTATGAAACTTTTACAGTGCTACATTGATAATATTATTACCACCGCACTCATGGAGGATATTAACTACATCGACGCTGCGGCTGATAACCTTATCCCTGCTGACCACAAAAGTCAGGCTTACTACGTTGCCAAGGACACAGGCGTTGTCTGCGGTATCGAGATAGCTAAGAGGGTTTTCGACTTAGCCGGCGGAAACGTTGACTTCCGCATACTCCTGAATGACGGTACTAAGGTGGAAAAGGGCGATATCATCGCTGAAATGGAGGGAAGCACGCTCACTCTCCTGAAAGGCGAGAGAACTGCCCTGAATATACTCCAGCATATGTCCGGCATCGCTACCGCTACTAATAAGTGCGTGGAACTGGTTGCCGGTACTAACGCTTCTGTTACTGATACCCGCAAGACACTCCCCGGACTGCGTGCGCTCCAGAAGTACGCTGTTACCGTTGGCGGCGGAAAGAACCACCGCTTCAACCTCTCCGACGCTGCTATGCTCAAGGATAACCACATCGACGCTTACGGCGGTATCACCGCTGCTGTTGCGGCTCTCCGTGAGAAGATAGGTCACACCGTAAAGATCGAGGTAGAGGTGCGTACTCTTGACGAACTCCGTGAGGCGCTGGAGAATAAGGTGGAGATAATCATGCTGGATAATATGTCCTGCGAGGAAATGGCTGAGGCTGTACGCATCACCGACGGCAAGGCACTCCTTGAAGCTTCCGGAAACGTTACCGCTGAGAATATCCGCAGTGTTGCTGAAACCGGCGTTGACATCATCTCTATGGGCGCTCTTACTCACTCAGTAAAATGTTTTGACATTTCCATGAAAATAAAAAAATGATATTGCATATGCGCATTATCCCACGGCAACAGCATTTACTTTTTCAAGCTGAAGCCAGCTTGACCGCCCCCACGTTGTCGCTCGTGAACTCGCTTACTTTTTTAGAAACAGTACTTTTGCCGTCGCTCAACCGTGTTTTCCTTGGTACTGTGTTCTATTCAAGTAATTCTGTATTTTTGCTGTTTTACAATTTGTACGGAGAACTCTGTACCAGTACAAACAAGGTTGAGCGACGTAAAAAGCACCGTTTCTATTATGTGAGCGAGCGTAAGCAAGCGTCAACGTGATATGCGGTCAAGCTGGCTCAGCTTGAAGGGGACATAAATTTTCGACCTATGGATTTTAGGAAGACAATGCCGGTAAAAATCGGCAAAAGAGGGGAAAAAAAGGGTTCAGGAAGGGAGAGTCCAGAGGGGGAAACCTAAGGGGAAAAAGGGGGAGGA
>CAMOEP010000141.1 GCA_946612185.1 uncultured Ruminococcus sp. | reverse complement strand
CCTTACACAGTAAACAAGAAGGGCAGAGGTCCTGCTTGGTCTAACTCACTGTTCGAGGACAACGCTGAGTTCGGTTACGGTATGTACCTGGCTCAGGAGACTCTGAGAAAGAGAGTTACTGACAAGGTTCTGGCTCTCCAGGAGAAGGCTGAGAACGCTGACGTTAAGGCTGCTATCGCTGAGTACCTTGATACTTACAACGACGGCGCTAAGAACGCTGACGCTACTGACAAGCTGGTTGCTGCTCTTGAAGCTTGCGGCTGCGACGACGCTAAGGCTATCCTTGCTGAAAAGGACTACCTCTCCAAGAAGTCTCAGTGGATCTTCGGTGGTGACGGTTGGGCTTACGATATCGGTTTCGGCGGTCTTGACCACGTTATCGCTTCCGGTAAGAACGTTAATATCCTCGTATTCGATACTGAGGTTTACTCAAATACAGGTGGACAGGCTTCTAAGTCTACTCCTACAGGCGCTATCGCACAGTTCGCTGCTGCTGGTAAGGTAATGAAGAAGAAGGATCTGGCTGGTATCGCTATGAGCTACGGCTACGTTTACGTTGCACACGTTGCTATGGGCGCTAACATGAGCCAGTGTATCAAGGCATTTGCTGAGGCTGAGGCTTACGACGGTCCTTCAATCGTTATCGCTTACGCTCCTTGTATCAACCACGGTATCAAGACAGGTATGGCTACAGCTCAGGCTGAGGAGAAGAAGGCTGTTGAGGCTGGTTACTGGCATCTGTACAGATACAATCCTGCACTCAAGGAAGCTGGCAAGAATCCCTTCACTCTGGATTCTAAGGCTCCTAACACTGATGAGTACAAGAACTTCCTCATGGGCGAGGTTCGTTACAACTCACTGGCTCGTCAGAACCCTGAGAGAGCTGAGAAGCTGTTCGATACTGCTGTTGCTAACGCTAAGGACAGATACGACTACCTCACTCGTCTGGTTAATCTTTACGGTCAGCAGGACTAATTCCCTAAAGCTGATATAACTTAATGCTCATACGAATCCCCCGGCTGTAACAGGTCGGGGGATGTTTTTTGGCGGTAAATAGATAATACACAAAGGGACTGAACATTGCGCTCAGTCCCTTTGTGTATTTGGGTGTGTAGGAAAAATCTATAAGTTTACTATATCACTTGGTTTGTCGCTCCAGGAATTCACCATAAAGCACCTTGTTAACGTCAGCGTCACCTATCATGTTCATCGAGGTGTATACCGCTTTATTATGGTTGATCCTGTCGCTGAAGCTATCGAAACAGTCTGAATACCATATTTCCCCGTCAGCAGTTTCGATAATGCAACATTCAGTAATGCCGCTGTTAGAAATATTAACAGAAAAGGAGTAAAGGTTATAATCAACCTTTTCAAAGTGAACGACCGATTGCAGATAGTAGTTCTCAAGCCCCAGAACTTCCGCTGCTTCATCAAGGTTTTCCGCTTTAGTAAAGGACATTCTGCTGTACCTCTCAATATCACCAGCATTGATAATACCCAGCGTCATTGAGTCAGTATCAAGCATAAGACAAGAATTGTGCAGTTCCTTAATTCCCATCAAAGCACCATAATGCTGGACATTTTTCTTGTACTCCACCATATCCTCCGCATTTTTGTACATTCTCTGTGCGCTTATGGAGTCAACGTGGTAGATTATACTGTACTTCTCAAAATTCCAGACAAATGCAAGGCTTATCACAGATAAAACCACGCCAACTGACCAAAGGAATTCTTTTTTTCGCACCACACTTTTCAGCTTCAGCTTTTCCCAAAGCAGATATACTAACTGAAAAATGATGCAAATGGGAAATACCGGTATCACGCAGAAAATAAGTCCCATAACGGTGATAGCATTGACGAAGCCTTCCAGACCGTAGGAGGTGCTGAAAAAATCAAATCCGGCGAAGGCACAATATACGCCGTACAAAAGAAGCAAAGCCGCTGGAACAAAGGAGATCCAGAAAAAAACTCTTGCGACCTTCTGCCCTTTCGTTTCAAGTTCCTTGAATTTTTTCATGTCTGCACCCCCCTGTCTGAAATTCACGTCCTCCTCGTTTTATCGCTCCCTTTATATGTATTCTACCATTTTCAGGCAATTCTTTCAATATGCCGCCTGTCACTCCTTGAGTGACATTTGTCACTTTTTTCCTTGATTTGCACCCTGAACCATGTTATAATATATGTATCACCGGAAGGAGGCTTACTATGTACGTTTACTTTGCAAGGCACGGTCAGACCGTGTGGAATGTGGAAAATAAGATATGCGGCTCAACTGATATCGCCCTCACTGATAAGGGCAGGCTTCAGGCAGTCGCTCTTGGCGAGAAGTTAAGGGACGGACGGTTTTCCATTGACGTTATACTATGCTCGCCGCTTGTCCGTGCCGCTGAAACTGCCGTTATTGCCGGAAAAATAGCCGGAATACCCGTTAATATCGAGCCACGCCTTATCGAACAGTGCTTCGGAAGATTTGAGGGAACTCCCCGTGACGGCAAGGACTTCGCCCGTGCAAAAACTCACTTTCTGGACAGCTATGGCGGCGGCGAGTCAATGATGAAAGTGGGTCAGCGCATATACAACCTGCTGGACGAAATAAGTCAGGGCAATAAGACCGTCCTCCTTGTGGCGCATAACGGCATTGCAAGGTTCGTTCGCTCATACTTCGAGGATCTGACAAACGACGAGTTTGCCGCAAATGGTATACGAAACTGCGAGGTGGTAAGGTATGAGTTCAAAAAATAATTTAACTGATGAGGAAGTCCGGGCGCTGAAATTCTATATCGGTGACGTTTCCGGAAATGACCCTTTCTGGAGCGACCCGAAAGCTTATGTGCTGATAAACTCCCTCTTTTTCAGCGGGATAACTACCGAAACCGCCCGTGCTAACGAGGGTAAACGCCTGAATACCGCAATATTGGAGGATTCCGGACGGCTTATGCAGTTCTTTGCCGACCTGTTCAGCGTGTTCGCTAAATGCCGCCTGACCGCCGATTGCCGCACGTTCCGGGTGGAGCGGTTCAGCGATTACCTCGCCTGCAAGTCCGCCGGGGAAACCGTTTCCATGACCTCAACCTCTACCGCCGGATTTCTCTCCGCCTACCGTGACAGGATCGGCATCGCCCTTATGGAGTTCAGCCTGCCTGCGGGAACACCATGCATCAATGTCAGCACCGCACTTGACTGGTATGCCAAGCCGGAGGAAGCGGAAGTACTTCTGCCGCCATTCCTGCCGATGATTTTCTCGGAAAGCGCCCCTGCCGGGGATATGCTCGCAATTACCGATGCGGAGGATAAACCGCCGGTGGTTTACTGCAAGTGCTGTCCTACGCCATTTTCAGGCGCTTTTCCCACTCCCGGAACGCTCCCGGAAAGAGGTTCAGCCGCCGGTATCCGTGTCTGCAATGCCCTGATGACCGGCACTTCCCCAGACCCGGAAGATGTTGCGGAATATTCGCAGTGGAAGGTGGTTCTCAGGGGGAAGCTCCGAGAATTTTTCAGCGCCGCAGTCAATATGTAATGGGTGCAGCTATATTCATAAAGGCAAAACCGCACAGGGAATCTGCTCCCCGTGCGGTTTCTCTTTGCCCTACTTAACAGCCGAAAGCGGGTCGATATACTCGCCGTTCTGGAGTATCTCAATATGAAGATGAGGGGCGAGGGCGCTTTCAATATCGGCAGTATTGCCAACAGTTCCCAGGATATCACCGCTTGCAACCATATCCCCTGCCTGAACTGCCACATCCTTGGAAAGTCCGCAATAACGTGTCACGAAGCCGTTGTGGTGGTTCAGTGTCAGGGTAACTCCCCACACCGGGTCTTCCGAAACGTTCATTATCTCGCCGTTTGACACCGCATATACCTCCGCACCAACCTCTGCGCCGATGTCAGTACCGTTGTGAGTCTGCCACGAGCCAGTAGTTTCGCTGCGGACAAGCTCCTTGCCGCTGAATGGCTCGATGATACTGCTCATATCCGCAAGAGGCGGCTTAACGTTCTCCAGATGACCGTTCCCATAACTGAGAACCTCCTCTGCTTCCGGCTCTGCGGCGGCTTCCTGGACAGGTTCTTCCGGCTGAACTTCTATCACCGACGCTGGCAAAGTAACAGGTGTGGTCACACGCTCGGACACCGCCGCCGTCAGAACCACGGTCGTACTACGATACGCCGGGGACGTTGTAACGGGCTTTGGTATGTCGGTGACTTTCCGGTCAACTGCCGCCTGCTCTGTGATACTGTTTCGTGCAGTAAGCTGCTCAGTCAGTTCCTTGCTCTGGTCATAGGCGTAGTAGCAGGCTGAACCGACCATGACTGCGCTTATGCCAAGTGCCGCATAGAATCCCTTAGTACCTTTGCGGCTGTCGGATAGTAAATTCTTTTTCATATTCAACACCTCCGACAATAGTGTTGACTGAATTTTCTGAATTATTCTTTTTTATTGAACCATTTGTAAAGTTCATTGAGCTTATCATTCGTTGAATAGATACCGGTCATGCAGGTGTACCTATATAGGGGAACTGTATAGAATTTGCCGTTTGAATCAACGCAGTATCCGGAAGCCTGGGCACTTTTCGGGTCTTCAACGTCTGGCAGTTCGGTCGGTTCATTAAGTTCAGTTTCACCATAGTTTGCGGCTTCCTGCAAGATGTAGTACTTCTGCATCAGTGTTTCCTCGTCACAAGTCCTGCCTGTGCGGAACTTTTCAAGTTCACCGTCAGCAAGGGCGGCTATCAGCTTTGCGTTGCTGGCGTGGCAGAACTCCTCATCGTCGATGCTGTAGAAATTTCCCTCCCTATCGACAAATTTCACAATAGTCTGCACGTCCTCTATGAAGATTCTCTCGCTGCAAATGATAGCTGGAATATCATTCAGCGGTATCTTGTCAAATTTCTTGTCGTCCAGCCAGCAGTTTACGAAGAAAAGTTCCCCTTCGCTGCCGCTGCACAGGGAAAAATCATATGGAACGGTCTTGCCGTCCACCTGAGTATGGAAATAGGTATCTCTTGGGTGCAGGCAATCAAGTACTCTCTGGCAGAACTCCTGCCGCTTGTCACGGGCAGCTTTTGCGGACTTATCGTCCGGGAAATTCAGGTAAACGTGATTCTCATTCTCACGCAGGACAGCCTCCGTCGCCACCGTTCCCTTTTCCAGGTAACAAGTAACGTCGATGTCCTCCTCCGTAAGCCCGATAACAGACAGCGTCGGAGCGAAAAGCGCCGAAACATCGCCCTTGTGAAGTATGGTGTAGTATTCATCATAGGCAAGTTCCGGCGTTTCCTGTCCTGTAAGACCGTAGCGGAAAACCAAGTCCGGGTCGCTTACCGGGTGCGCCTGAAAACGTATGCAAAGTGAGTACTCATCGTAGTAGACCATTTGCTCTGCGGTGAAGTCCTCGCCATAGCGCTCTTTCAGAAGTTTTTCTGCGATATCCGTAAGCGGCGTGCCGGAATGCCACTGGTTATCCGCCTGGTCGCCGGTTACAGTAACTCCGCACATGATAAAGTCCTTCTGCGGCTGCATTGGCTGAGTTGTGGCAGAATTGCACCCGGTAAGAAGTGCCGCCGCCAGTATAATGGTAATAATCTTCTTCATAGTCCCTCTCCTTTCATTGGACTTGTTTTCCACTATATTTTATACTTTCTCGGAACGCCGATTTCCGTGCAAAAAAATAAAAGGCAGTATGCACAAAGTTCCCATAGAGAAACTGTGCATACTGCCATATTTCTTAAAGTGAAGCTAACTTGCCAAAGCTGCCCTTCAGTGCCGGATAGATCTCACGGTAAAGCTGGTAGTACTTCTCATACTCCGCTGTATTTGCCGAATCAGGCTGCTGAACCTTGTCTGTGCGGACGATTGCGCCGCAAGCTTCCTGAACGCTGCTGTAAAGTCCTGCGCCAACACTTGCCAGGATAGCTGCGCCAAGTGCCGGGCCTTCCTTTGAAGCGGCTGTCTTTACGCTGCAATTGTACAGGTCAGCCAGCATCGACCTCCACAAGGGTGATGAACCGCCGCCTCCGCAAGCCATCATGTCACTGACGCTGACGTTCATCTCACGGAACACCTCAACGCAGTCACGGAGAGAATAGGTCACGCCCTCCATTACCGCACGGAGCATATCCGCTCTGGTATGGATTGCAGAAAGTCCGAAGAATACGCCTCTTGCGTCCGGGTCAAGATGAGGAGTTCTCTCGCCCATGAGGTAGGGCAGGTACAGCAGGCGATTTGCGCCCACAGGAACTTTCTCCGCTGCCTTGTCCATGAGGTAGTACTCGTCCACGCCCATAAGTTTAGCAGTCTCCTTCTCGGTGATGCAGAAATTGTCCCTGAACCACTTGAGGGAAAGTC
>CAMOEP010000140.1 GCA_946612185.1 uncultured Ruminococcus sp. | reverse complement strand
ATACAGAATTACTTGAATAGAACACAGTACCAAGGAAAATACGGTTGAGCGACGGAAAAAGTACTGTTTCTACCAAAGTAAGCGAGTTCACGAGCGTCAACGTGAGAAGCGGTCGAGCTGGCTCAGCTCGAAGTGGGTGTTGCGTTTTTCTGTGCGATGTAGTATAATAAAGAAAATACCTTTGAAGGGAGAGCTAATTATGAAGTTCAGAATACCCGATTATTATGACGATTTCCAATGTCTCGCAAGAAAATGCAGAGATAACTGCTGCGTCGGCTGGGAGATCGAAGTTGACGAGGAGACTGCCGCTTACTACGAAACCTTAAACACCGCATTCAGCGTAATTGTGAGAAAGTATACAGAAGGCGGCTATATCCACATGAAACCCAGCGGCCGCTGTCCGTTCCTGAATGGAAACAACCTGTGCGATATCATCACCCGACTCGGCAAGGAGAATATCTGCCAGATATGCCGTGACCACCCACGCTTTTTCTCCTGGTACGGCAGAGTAAAGGAAGGCGGTCTTGGTCTTTGCTGTGAGGCGGCTGCACGTCTTATACTTTCCCGTGATATGAACCTCATCGAAAGAGAGATAGACGAAGACCCCTTTGATCCGCCGTATCAGGATCTTCTTGAAATGCTTGAGGACGACAGAAAAATCCTTTTCAAAATTCTGAGAGAGAACGAATTCCCCAAAGCCATGCGTCTTATACTGGATTTCGCTGACCAGCGTCAGTCACGTTTTGATGTGGATAAATGGAATCAGGTGAATATCAAGACTGAGACAGTTGCCATAAAACCTGCGCACCCTGATGAGATAATCCAGTTCTTCATTAATTTAAAGCCAATGTCACGAGACTGGAGAATCAACCTTGAGGACTACCTGTTCATCTTTAATAGAATAGACGATATCCCCAAGGAGGACTATACAGAACTGCGCCGTGTGGCTGAGTATTTCCTGTACCGCTATTACCTGAAAACCGTTGATGATATCGAAGACCTGTGCCGTGTAAAGGCAGCCGTTATCTGTACCTGGCTGTTAAGTCTGGTATGGCGTGGCAGGCGTATCACCCGGAAAAAGCTCAGTTTCGAGGACAAAGCGCTGACTGCTGCTGCTTTATCCAAGGAGATAGAGTATAACCTGGAAAACCTTGCTACATTGTATGATGCTACATACGAACTTGACTGCTTTAGTACCGAGGAACTGAAAGGACTTTTTATCTGAAAGAGAGTATTCCCTGATACATACAGGCAGAAAATAGTTATGGGTAATTTATGCCCGGTGTAAGAACTAAATATGCAAAGTAAGAACTAAATATGCAAAAACGACCAGGGAAACCTGGTCGTTGTTTATATATTCGTTTTTATCGTAGGATATTAGGCAACACTCTTTGTGCGGTGTTGCCTTACTGCTTACCAACCAGCATATCGTAAGTCACGCCGTATTTTTGGGCGATATCCCTTGCGTAGGACGAACCCTCCGGCTTTGCCAGTGCCACCCTGAACGAGCGCTTGCCGTTATCGGTCTGCATGATAAGCGATGAAGCGCCTGCGCCCTGGCTTTCACGGGTAAACTCCTCAGCGTCCTCGCCCAGTTTATGCATATGGGTATTGTATATCGTCCGAACCTCTTTGGTCAGGAGTGCTTTTACGGCATCTCTTGCGATATAGTAGCCCTCCTCGAAGGAGGTCGTGGAGAAAGTCTCATTAAGAAGCAGCAGACTTTTGCTTTCAGCCGCCGTGAACATCTCCTTGAAACGGACGCACTCCTCGCCCAGTCTGCCCAAGTCCATAGTTTTGTCCTCGTCCGCCGGGAAATGGGTATAGATGCAGTCGCAGGGGACATACCGGAAACTTTCCGCCGGTACGAAAAGTCCGCCCTGCGCCAGGACGAAAAGCTGACCTACCGCCTGGGTTATGGTAGTTTTTCCGCCACGGTTCGCACCGGTGAGTATGTATACGGTATGCTTTCTGTCGAAAGTAAGGTCATTTGTTACGATATCGCTGACGTTATCCATATTCATAGCAAGTTTCAGGTTGTAAAAGCCCTTTGCCAGCATGGAAGATGCGCCCTGCGTTTCCGGCTGGGGCTGGCAGAATACGCAGCCTTTTTCCATAAGAGTGCTTATAAACTCCGCACATTTTATGTAGTATATAAACTCCGGCACAAGTCCGGAAATATTAACTATAGCTACATTTGCGTACTTTGTCAGAGTGTCCCGGAGTTTCTTCACAAGTGAACCGAGCATCTTATTTACCACGGTATCAAGGTAGAACGTTGCGTGACTCATACCGTCGCCCTCAGGGGTCTGCACAAGGGTGGAACGGATATGCCCGTCAACAAAAGGGGTATTCCGGACAGCCGTGAATCCACCAAGCTTTTCGATAAATGCGCTTGGCGCAGTATTATTCTCCTTGTCGATAGGCTGGTAGTGCATATCACCGTCCCAATCTTCGGTATCATGTATCTTGTCTTTAGAGGCTATAGCGCCGGCGAAGCTGCTGACGATGCCGGACTTTTTGAAAGGCTTCTTGTTGACTGAGATAAGCCCTATGCTGACAGCTTCAAAGCGGTCGTTGACATTTATTCCCAGGGTGACGCTCTGAACGTCAGAAGCTTTCATTTTAAGTCCGGCGATATCCTGCTTCATTTCAGCAAAGCAAGCGTCCTCATAAAGTGACGTGATATGCTCTCTCAGTGAGATAAGCCCCTCTGACTTTATCCTCTCGTCAGACAGGCACTCACGCATAGTCTCGACCGTCCTGATGTAGCTGTCCAGTTCGTCCAGGCGGTGAAAGAGATGCCATAGTCCGAGTTCCTCGTCGGAGGTCTTGTGCATTGTGGAAAAGTCCTGCATAAACTGTATCTTCTCAAATAGCTGCATCATGGTCTGCCGCAGTTCCGGCAGCCGGAGGATATCCCCGAATATCTGCCGGCGGTATGCGGCTACATCTGCATCGTCAGTCATTTGCGAAAGCACATTGGTTATCATGCGACATTCTCTTGCATCGTCTGAGACAGCCTTGCAGAAGTCATCAAGACCGAGGTCATGCATAACATTGTCCGGGATACGGCGGTAAACTGCCTCACTTCCGGCAGGCTGCATAAGATTGAATCCGGTAATTTTGTTCATATTTCACCGCTCACTCTTTTTCAGTGGTATACAGATATAGCTAACAGTGTCAGCAGGGGCTTTTGCCGGCGGCAGATAGAACTCCAGTGAGTAATTCCCGGCTAAAGTGAAGCCCTTCAAAGCGGGCAGCCATTCAGACCATATCTGTGTGTTTACTTTCTGCATACTTTCCGGCAGAGCGCCTTTACATTTAAATAGTGCCCAGTATCCGCCGGGTATCTGATAAGTACAGCAGCCCTCCGGGATATCCTCCCAGGGCAGATACAGGTCGGCTATCCAGTAGTCAAAGGACTTTCCGTCCATGTCAGTGCATACGCCGAACATTCCTTTCAAGCCTTTCATATCTGACATCCACTCGCTCCAGAATTCAGGTATTTCACTGTAGCTTGTCTCTGCGTCGAATCTCTTTTTTGTACCCATAATTGTAAATGGTGCTTTTTCAACTATCTTATAATCCAGCATATTTCCGCCTCCCAGTGTGATTTTTATATGCAGCGGAGCGAATGACCGCAGATACGCTCCTGATCCTTTTGCCTGTGACGGAGTGATACCGTGGAAGCGCTGGAAAGCTTTTGCGAAGCTGTCAGGGGAATCGTAACCGTATTTCAGTGCGATGTCGATAACTTTATTCCCAGAGCAGGTGAGTTCCTGCGCAGCCAGAGTCATACGTCTGGCACGGATATACTCCCCGACGGTCATACCGCACATAGCGCCGAAGATACGCTGATAATAGAAAGGCGACAGAGCCGCTTTCCTTGCAGCTTTCACGATATCCAGTTCATTCGACAGGTTTTGTTCAATGTAGTCAATAGAAGCCTGAAATCCCTCGATCCAGTCTTTCATAATGGTCACCTCTTTCTGCATGATCTTATTATATCACCTGGAGCAAATATTGTCCAGACATTTTCTGCACACGCAAGCTGTGCCAGCTTGCGAGCTGAGCCAGCTCGACCGCCCCCACGTTGACGCTCGTTAACTCGCTTACTTTGTAGAACATCACATTTTGCCGTCGCTCAACCGTGTTTGCAATGGTACTAAGTTCTATTCTGGTAATTCTGTAAATTTGCCATTTTATCGTTCTGCCGGAGAACTCTGTACCAGTACAGATAAGGTTGAGCGACGGCAGAAGTTTCGCTTCTACCAAAGTAAGCGAGTTAACGAGCGTCAACGTGAGATGCGCCGCCGCTCGCTAAGCGGCATAAAAACTTTTATGAATAATCAACTGTTTTCAGTTGAAAAAAGGAGCATTTGGGAGTACTTATAGAAGGCGTGGTACATATGTTCGTGAAAGCGGGTGTATGTGCTGTGTTGGTGGTATTATAAATAATGAAAATGAGTATACCCGGCAAAAAAACACGCCGGATATGCTCAGCTTTGTTATGCCCAGATAAAGAAAATGTCTGCAAAAAACGAGGAAATGTATACATTTTTCCAAGAAATGCAGACATTTTCCCTACAGAGAAGAAAAGACCAGAATAGAATAGATTAGAATAGAAGAAGAACGCTTTCGCTCTGTCGTCGTCGGTCTAAAGTCTTTGTCTTTCAAGCTGAGCCAGCTTGACCGCAGCCGCTTAGCGAGCGGCGGCGCTTCTCACGTTGTCGCTTGCTTACGCTCGCTCACATTTTAGAAGCGGTACTTTGTACGTCGCTCAACCATATTCTGCTTGGTACAATGTTCTCCGGCAGAACGATAAAACAGCAAATTTACAGAATTACTTGAATAGAACTTAGTACCATTGAAAACACGGTTGAGCGACGTAAAAATTTCCGCTTCTGTCAAGGTGAGCGAGCGTAAGCAAGCGACAACGTGGGGGCGGTCGAGCTGGCTTCAGCTCGTCCACTGATTTTTTAAAAAATGGGTTGACTTTTTACTTGACCGGAGGATATACTATAGTTGTATAAATATCACATAATTGTGATGCAATAAGGGGGTAATCTTATGAAAAACCATTTAAGCACCAGAATCCTGGCTGCTTGCTCCGCTGCGGCTGTGGCGGGAAGTATGAGCCTTGCAATTCCCGAAAGATCTTCGGCGTTTCAGGCTGATATCACCGATTTCTCAATTTCAGATGTTACCATGACGGACGACTACTGCACCAACGCTTTCACCAAGGAAATGGAGTACCTCATGTCATTCGATACCGAGAAACTCCTTGCCGGTTTCAGAGATAACGCCGGTCTTAGCACCAACGGCGCTACCCGCTACGGCGGCTGGGAAAATACCAATATCGCCGGTCATTGCGTGGGTCACTACCTTACCGCTCTGGCTCAGGCGTATCAGCACCCGGAGTGTACTGCCGAACAGAAAAATATCATCTTCGGTCGCATCAAAGTCCTCATCGACAATATGCAGATATGCCAGCAGCATTCCCGTGGTAAAGCAGGTTTCCTCTGGGCTGCACCCGTTCCCTCAGACGGCAACGTGGAACGCCAGTTCGACCGTGTGGAAATAGGCAAAGCCAATATCTTCGACGACGCTTGGGTACCCTGGTACACTATGCACAAACTCATCGCCGGTCTGGTGGATATCTACAAGGCTACCGGCTATACTCCGGCTAAGGACGTGGGTTCGTCACTGGGCGACTGGGTATTCAACAGAGTAAGCCGCTGGAACGACCAGACCAGAAATACCGTCCTCTCCATTGAGTACGGCGGTATGAACGACTGTATGTACGACCTGTACTCCATTACCGGCAAGGACTCCCACGCTGCCGCTGCACACCGCTTCGACGAGGACGCTCTTTTCCAGAAAGTCGCAAACGGCGGACGTGATGTGCTGAATAACCGCCACGCCAATACCACTATCCCTAAGTTTATCGGCGCTCTGAAAAGATATACCGTTCTGGACGGAAAAACTGTGAACGGTCAGACGGTCGATGCTTCCGCTTACCTTAAATACGCCGAAACTTTCTGGGATATGGTAACTACTCACCATACCTACATCACCGGCGGCAACAGCGAATGGGAACACTTCGGCAAGGACGATATCCTCGACGGCGAACGTACCAATTGCAACTGCGAAACTTGTAACTCCTACAATATGCTCAAGCTGTCCCGTGAACTTTTTAAAGTTACCCACGACAGCAAGTATATGGACTTCTATGAGAATACCTACTATAACTCCATTCTCTCCTCACAGAACCCTGAAACCGGTATGACTACCTACTTCCAGCCTATGGCTACAGGTTACTTCAAGGTTTACAGCACCCGCTGGG
>CAMOEP010000139.1 GCA_946612185.1 uncultured Ruminococcus sp. | reverse complement strand
CGGTATCCTATGTGGAGATAGTTTCCGGTGACGGAAAGAGCTTCTGGGGAACAGGTATCGACAACGATATCATCACTTCCTCTATCAAGGCACTCGTCAGCGCCGTTAACAATATGCTCACAGCATGAATTTAGACAAAACCGGTTGTTGAATACTTCCGGAAAGTTAGTAATACTATAGAAATCTGCTCCCTTGTATTGACTTTGGTGATTTGAAGTAATATAATATTGTCAAAGAAATCCAAGGGAGTGAGTTAGTAATGATGAATACCGTTTTTGCTTCAGTTATTTTTGTCGTGGCAGGTATAGTCATTATTAACAGCGTGGTCATTAACAAGATCACCGCTGCGCTTCATTCTGCCTGTACGGTTAAAAGGGTTTCTTGCTGATATATCGGTATATTCTGATAAAATACGCAGAAAGTCGAGCCTCCGGTGGAATGCCGGGGGCTTTTTTGTATATTTGGGAGATGATAGCTGTTTATGAGAATGTCAGGTGCTAAGATAGTTGTTGAAACACTGATCGAACAGGGGATAGATACCGTTTTTGGTTATCCCGGAGGACAGGTAATAGACCTGTTTGATGAACTGTATATGAGCCGTGAGCGTATACGCCATATCCTTTCCGCACATGAACAGGGTGCTGCCCATGCTGCTGACGGCTACGCCAGGGCTACCGGTAAGGTAGGAGTAGTAATTGCTACCTCTGGCCCAGGGGCTACTAATCTGGTAACGGGTATTGCTACCGCTTATCTGGATTCAGTCCCCCTTGTAGCGATAACCGGAAACGTCCCCACAAGTCTTATCGGCAGGGACAGTTTTCAGGAGGTGGATATCGTCGGTATCACGATGCCTGTGACTAAGCATAACTTCATAGTCAAGGATGTAAGGGAACTGGCTGATACCCTCCGTACTGCCTTCAAGATAGCAAAGTCCGGCAGACCCGGCCCGGTGCTTGTGGATATCCCAAAGGACGTTCAGACCGCTTCATGGGACTTCGAGCCTAAGCCAGACCCGGTTCGTCCGTATCCGCTTTCGTTCGTGTCAGAGGGAAAACTCCGCAGGGCTGCCGAGATGATAGCACAGTCTGAGCGCCCGTACATTTACTTCGGCGGAGGAGTCATTTCCGGCAAGGCATCGAAAGAAGTAATGATGCTTTCCGAGAAGATAGACGCTCCGATGGGCTGTTCGCTTATGGGACTTTCCGCAGTACCCTGCGACCACCCGATGTTCCTGGGCATGAATGGTATGCATGGTCACTACGCTTCATCAGTTGCCCAGGACGAAGCTGACCTTGTTATCGCACTGGGAGCAAGGTTCTCCGACAGGGCTACCGGCAGGAAGGAACGGTTCAACAAGAACTTCCGGATAATACATATTGATATCGACTGCGCTGAACTTAACAAGAATATCGGCGCAGACCTGGCAGTTCAGGGCGATATCAAGGACGCACTCTACCGGTTGACTGCTATGGTGGAGGAGACAAAGCGCCCGGAATGGAGGGAGCGTATCGTACAGCTTCGCACCGAGGAGGCTGCAAGGCTGGAAAGTGCCGCTGCACTGAGGGACGAGCGTATGGCTGAGTCAGGCGCAGAGAACTTCCTCACGCCCTATGAGATAATCGACACCATAAGCGCATTTGCTGACGAAAAGACCTGCGTAGTTACCGACGTTGGACAGCATCAGATGTGGACTGCCCAGCGATATCCCCTGAAAAAGCCAAGAACCTTCCTTACAAGCGGCGGACTGGGTACTATGGGCTACGGTTTAGGTGCTGCTATAGGTGCTTGCATCGCCACCGGCAGAAGAACGGTACTCTTTACCGGCGACGGAAGCTTTGGCATGAACCTTAATGAACTGGCTACCAGCGTTTCCCAGAACGTGCCGCTTGTTATCGTGGTAATGAATAACGGCGTGCTGGGAATGGTTCGCCAGTGGCAGACACTTTTCTTTGATAAGCACTACTCAAATACCACCCTGGCAAGAAAGACCGACTTTGCAAAGGCTGCCCAGGCTTTCGGCGCTATGGGCGAGAGGGCAGAAACTCCGGAACAGCTAAGGGCTGCGGCAGAGAGGGCGTTTGAGTACGAAGGAACGTACCTTATCGACTGCGCCGTTAACTGCGACGAGTTTGTACTCCCGATGCTTCCGCCGGGAGGCTCTATCGAGGATATAATTACTGAGATAAAGTGAGGTGAAGAAAGTGGAAACAAGACAGTACGTTATCGGCACTATCGTAGCGAACGTTTCCGGTGTCCTTTCAAGGGTATCAGGAATGTTCACAAGGCGTGGATTCAATATCGACAGCCTGACCGTGGGGGAAACTGAGTCAAGCGGATTTTCCCGTATAACTATCGCATTTCACGGCGATGATGATATCAAGGAAAGGATAGTCCGCCAGCTTGAAAAACTCCATGACGTGAAGGAAGTGGAGGTGCTTGATAACAGCGAGACAGTTATCCGGGAACTTCTTCTCCTTAAAGTGAAGAACACTCCCTCGACCAGACAGGATATTATGACAGCAGTTGAGATCTTCCGTTCAAAGATAGTGGACTATTCCACCACCGCACTTATATGCGAACTTACGGGAGAGACAGCGAAAATAGACGCTTTCATCGAGCTTATGAAGCCTTACGGCATCATGGAGATGTGCCGGACGGGTATAGTAGCTGTGGAGCGTGGAGAAAATTGTCTTAAAACAAGATAAAGGAGTAATTATCATGGATACTAATGCAAGAGTTTTTTACGAAAAAGACTGCGACCTTTCAAACCTCTATGGCAAGACTATCGCTGTTATCGGTTACGGCAGCCAGGGCCATGCCCATGCACTCAATGCAAAGGAGTCACTGGGCGGAAATGGCAGAGTTATCATCGGTCTGTATGAGGGTTCTAAGTCCTGGGAAAAGGCTGTAGCTCAGGGATTTGAGGTATTTACCGCTGCTGAGGCTGTAAAGCAGGCTGATATCATAATGATACTCATTAACGACGAGAAGCAGGCTGAACTTTATAAGAAGGACATCGAGCCTAACCTTGAAGCCGGAAATATGCTCATGTTCGCACATGGATTCAATATCCACTATGGCTGTATTGAGCCTCCCGCAGACGTGGACGTAACCATGATCGCTCCCAAAGGGCCAGGACATACCGTAAGAAGCGAGTTCCAGGCAGGCAAGGGCGTTCCGTGTCTGGTGGCAGTACATCAGGACGCTACAGGCAAGGCACTTGATATGGCGCTGGCATACGGTCTGGCTATTGGCGGCGCAAGGGCTGGTATACTTGAGACTACATTCAGAACCGAGACTGAGACAGACCTTTTCGGTGAGCAGGCAGTCCTCTGCGGCGGCGTTTGCGCACTTATGCAGGCAGGCTTTGAGACTCTCGTGGAAGCAGGCTACGACCCCAGAAACGCTTACTTCGAGTGTATCCATGAGATGAAGCTTATCGTTGACCTTATCTATCAGAGCGGCTTTGCAGGTATGAGGTACTCCGTATCAAATACCGCTGAGTACGGCGACTATGTTACAGGACGCAAGATAATCACTGAGGATACTAAAAAGACCATGAAGAAAGTTCTCCAGGATATCCAGGACGGCACTTTTGCAAAGGAGTTCCTGCTGGATATGTCACCTGCCGGCGGACAGGTTCACTTCAAGGCTATGAGAAAGCTTGCTGCTGAGCATCCGGCTGAAAAGGTAGGCGAGGAGATAAGAAAACTCTATAGCTGGAGTGACGAGGATAAGCTCATAAATAACTGATTTAACGAATTTACAAATTTTCGGAAAATTTTATACATCTGGTAACTTATAGCTGATTTTGCCCGAAAAGTATTATACAAGGCGTTGAAAATTCGCAAAATATTAAAAATCCGTTCATAAATTTTTAATATTTCAGCCATAATTTCACAATATTATCACAATAATATGTTAATATATGGTTAACGGAAATCTTGCCGTAATGCTTATAAAGGAGAAATGAGTTATGAGAAAGGAAAGAGATAATTACACCAGGATAAGAATATCAGTTCCGCAGTTCCTCGGTATATTTCTTATGTGTGCAGGCATTATCATCATCATCGCTGCCGGTGCAGGGGCTTACAAAAACGCAACCGACAGTCTGACAGAGAATAACGAAAAGTATCTGGCTGAGGACATCGAAGCCACTCTGTCAGAGGAGGAAGCGTTTGGCAATGATGAAGATGCGTGGGCTGACAGTCAGGAGCAGGTCAGGGACAGCAAGAGCAGTATGAGCGTTATGCCGCTTCTTCTGCTTGGGGGAATAATGATACTTGCCAGCGTGCCGCTGTTCTACACATCGTATACCGACAAGGGACTGTGGCTGCGCCTGAGAACCAAGCATGAGTACGACGATTCCCTTAACGATGATGAGGAATATATCGACGACGAGTTCGACTATCCAACTGATGACTATGAGTATATCCTCGACGATGAGATCCGTGCAAGGCTTATCGCTGAGCGTGACCGTAAAATAAAAGAAAAATTGAAACAGCGCCGCAAGATGATGAAAAGGAAGAAGCGCAGAAAACTCTGATAGCTTCGGCGGCGTGTTTCAGAGGTGAGATATGAGTGAAAACTATTTCTGTAACGGTGTCGAAAAAGCACCTCAGCGCTCGCTGCTGAATGCTCTGGGACATACCGCTGAGGAAATGAAAAGACCGCTTGTGGGTATTGTTTCGTCCTATAACGAGATAGTCCCCGGACATATGAATATCGACAAAATTTCAGACGCAGTAAAACTGGGCGTGGCAATGGCTGGAGGTACACCGGCAGTGTTCCCGGCTATTGCGGTCTGCGACGGTATAGCTATGGGGCATACGGGTATGAAGTACTCTCTTGTCACCCGTGACCTTATTGCTGATTCAACGGAATGTATGGCGCTTGCTCACCACTTTGATGCGCTGGTAATGATACCTAACTGCGACAAGAACGTTCCCGGACTTCTTATGGCGGCAGCAAGGATAAATGTTCCAACTATATTCGTCAGCGGAGGCCCTATGCTGGCAGGACGTGTCAAGGGCAGAAAGACCAGTCTTTCGTCAATGTTTGAAGCAGTGGGCGCTTATACCGCCGGGAAAATGCCTATCGAGGAAGTGTGCGACTTTGAACGTAATGCCTGTCCTACCTGCGGTTCATGTTCGGGTATGTATACCGCAAATTCCATGAACTGCCTGACTGAGGTTCTGGGTATGGCTCTGGGCGGAAACGGCACTATCCCGGCTGTATACTCCGGACGTATCCGTCTTGCAAAGGAAGCGGGTATGCAGGTAATGGAGCTGTACCGCAGGAATATCCGACCCCGTGACATTATGACTGAGGCGGCTTTCAGAAATGCCCTTACTGCTGATATGGCACTTGGCTGCTCAACTAACAGTATGCTCCATATCCCGGCAATTGCCCATGAGTGCGGCATAGAAATAAACCCGGACATGGCAAACGAGATAAGCTCGCATACTCCCAACATCTGCCACCTTGCCCCTGCCGGTCATACCTACATGGAAGACCTGAACGAAGCCGGGGGAGTGTACGCAGTACTCAGTGAACTTAACAAAAAGGGGCTTATCGACACAAGCTGTATGACCGTTACCGGAAAGACTCTGGGCGAGAATATAAGCGGCTGTGAGAACATGGATCCGGACGTTATCCGCCCAATAAATTCCCCCTACAGTGCAACTGGCGGAATCGCTGTACTCCGTGGAAACCTTGCCCCGGACAGCTGTGTTGTCAAGAAAAGCGCAGTCGCACCGGAAATGCTCGTTCACCGTGGAAAAGCAAGGGTATTCGACAGCGAGGAGGAAGCTATCAAGGTAATATACGCCGGCGGCATCAAAGCCGGTGACGTGGTAGTTATCCGCTATGAAGGACCTTCCGGCGGGCCGGGCATGAGAGAGATGCTTTCGCCTACCTCAGCTATCGCCGGTGCAGGTCTTGACAAGGAAGTGGCACTTATCACCGACGGACGCTTCTCCGGCGCTACCAGAGGTGCGGCTATCGGTCACGTTTCCCCGGAAGCGGCAAGGGGCGGTACTATCGCCTATGTAAAGGACGGGGACTTTATCTCTATAAATATACCGGAATGTAGTATAACTCTGGAAGTCTCCGAGGAGGAACTTGCAGAGCGCAGAAAGACTATGCCCATTAAGCAAAAAGCGGGCATAACCGGCTACCTGAAAAGGTATGCACAGACAGTTTCCTCCGCTGATAAGGGAGCAATCGTAAACTACTAATATAAAGGGCGTGTTAAAATGGGTATGACAATGACGCAGAAAATACTTGCGGCTCACTCAGGACAGCAGAGCGTTTGCGCCGGACAGCTTATTCTGGCTGACCTTGACCTGG
>CAMOEP010000138.1 GCA_946612185.1 uncultured Ruminococcus sp. | reverse complement strand
GAAATGCCGATTTTTGTCGGGTTTAATTAGTTCCTCCCCCTTTTTCCACTTGGGTTTCCCCCTTTGGCGGAACGTCATGGAGACTAATAATAAACAAAAAAAGAAACGGGCGACCTAAATAATTCCCCAAAAATAAACTCCCTCTTGAATTTCTAAAAGAACTATGGTATAATAGAAATACATTTATGCGAAAGGAGCGAAATATTTTGTTACTAACAATAACCTATGAAGGAAATAATACCCAGGAACTTGGCTACCTGTTACATAAAAATCCTGAGCGAGCGCAGATGTTTGAACTCTCTTACGGCAAGGCTTACGTCTTTTACCCGGAAGTCTCAGACACAAAAACTACCGCCGCTCTGCTGCTGGACATTGACCCGCTTGATCTTGCAAGGGGTAAAGTCGGCAGCAAAGACGGCGGTCTTTTTGATTATGTCAACGACCGTCCCTATGCTTCCACTTCGTTCATGAGTACCGCTATTGTCCGCATCTTCGGCACGGCTATGAGCGGAAGATGTGACAAGCGCCAGGAACTTGCTGACACGCCTCTGAACCTTACGGCTAAGATATATTCCCTGAAAGATAACGGCGATACCGACCTTGCCAGGGAACTGTTCGAGCCTTTGGGGTATACCGTTGAAACTGCCCGCACAAAGCTTGATGACAGTTTCCCGGAATGGGGCATATCACCCTATATCGACCTTACTATCAGCGGAAATGTCAGGCTTTCGGAACTCCTCAACCATATCTATGTGCTGATACCGGTTTTCGATAAGCAGAAGCACTACTACATTTCCGAGGACGAAATACAGAAACTCCTTGACCACGGCGAGGGCTGGCTTGCAGATCATCCCTACAGGGAGCAGATCACCCGGCGCTATTTTACCGCCCGGAAAAGCTATGCTCGCAAGGCGCTGGATATACTGCTTTCAGATGAACTGGCTGAGGATAATGCAGATGATGCGGAAACCACTGAGAATACCGAAAAGGAACAGCGTACTCCTCTTAATACCCAGCGCCTTGAAACAGTGAAAAATGCCGTCCTTGCAAGCGGTGCTTCAACCGTTATAGACCTCGGCTGCGGTGAGTGCAGGCTGACTTCCCTGCTTCTGAATGAACAGCAGATAAAGAAGATAACCGCCTGCGATGTTTCCGTTTCAGTCCTTGAAAAGGCGGCTCAGCGGCTTCACCTTGACCGTATGCAGCCGTACCGCAGGAACAAGCTGACGCTGATGCAGGCTTCACTGACCTACCGGGACAAGCGATTCGAGGGCTTCGACTGCGCCTGCGTGGTGGAGGTCATCGAGCATATCGAGCCGATGCGTCTGCCTGCCTTTGAGCGTGCGGTATTTGAGTTCGCCGCTCCGGGAACGGTAATACTCACTACACCTAATATCGAGTACAATACAAATTATGAGCATATGCAGGAAAATACTCTCCGCCACGGCGACCACCGCTTCGAGTGGACGAGAGAGGAGTTCCGGAAATGGACTGAGCATATATGCGGGAAATTCGGCTATACCTGCGAAATAAGCGGCATCGGTGATGTTGACGAGGTTCACGGTACGCCGACACAAATGGGGGTGTTTACTAAAAATGGATAAATTCAGGATCGAGATACCAGAGTTCTGCCTTGTGGCTATGGTGGGCGGAACTTCATCTGGAAAAAGCAGCTTCGCACTCAGATATTTCAAGCAAACTGAGGTGCTGTCCTCGGACTTTTTCCGGGGAATGGTCTGCGACGACGAAAACAGCCAGAGCGTTTCCGGCGATGCCTTCGACCTGCTTTACTATGCGGCTGAAAAGCGCCTGAAAAATATGAAGCTGACCGTAATTGATGCCACTAATATACAGCAGAGCGCCAGAAAAAAGATCATCGACCTTGCAAGGGAACAAAACGTTCATGCGGCGGCTATCGTTCTGAATCTGCCGGAGGAGGTAATGCAGGAGCGCAATAAAGCCCGTCCGGAGCGCAATTTTCCGGAGCGTGTCATTCGTCAGCACGCCCGTGACGTAAAGCGCAGTATCAAAGGGCTGAAACGTGAGGGATTCCGCTTCGTGTACGTTATCAATTCCCTGGAGCAGCTTGAAAATGTGGAGATAGTCCGCACAAAACTCTGGAACGATAAGAAGGAACTTCATGGGCCTTTCGACATTATTGGTGATATCCACGGCTGCTGCGATGAACTGGAAATGCTCCTTGGTAAGCTGGGTTATGTTAAGACCGACGGTGTTTATTCCCACCAAGGCGGCAGAACTGCGGCGTTTCTGGGCGACTTCTGCGACAGGGGAAACCGCAATGCCGACGTTCTGCGTATCGTTATGGATATGGTCAAGAACGGCAGCGCTATCGCCGTTCCCGGAAACCATGACGTGAAGCTGCTCAAATACCTCCGGGGCAAGAATATCGCCATGACCCACGGCATCGACAGTACTATTGCTGAACTTGACGAAAAGGGCGAGGATTTCAGGCATGAGGTGGCTGAGTTCATCGACAGCCTTATCAGCCATTACGTCCTCGACGACGGCAATCTGGTAATTTCCCACGCCGGTCTGAAACAGGAGTACATCGGACGTGGTTCGGCAAGAGTAAGAGAATTCTGTCTCTACGGCGAAACTACTGGTGAAACGGACTCCTACGGTCTGCCCGTGCGCCTTGACTGGGCTGCGGATTACCGTGGACGTGCAGATGTCGTTTACGGTCATATCGCAGGGATCGAGGTGCGCAGCCAGAACAGCACCTACTGCATCGACACCGGCTGCGTGTTCGGCGGAAAACTTACCGCTATGCGCTATCCCGAAAAGGAGTTTGTGGAGGTTCAGGCTTTGCAGCAGTATTTTGAGCCGGTAAAGCCGCTTGAAGAAACAGTGGATACCAGTATGGGCGATATGCTCACAGTTGGCGATTTTAACAGGAAACTGCACATCGAAACTGAACTGATGCACTCCATTGATATCCACGAAAATAATGCGGCAGCGGCACTGGAGATAATGTCACGCTTTGCGGCTGACCCACACTGGCTGATATACCTGCCACCTACCATGTCCCCATGCGAGACAAGCGCCCTGGAGGACTATCTGGAACACCCGCTTCAGGCTTTTGAGTACTACCGGAGCAGGGGAGTCAGAAACGTGGTCTGCGAGAAAAAGCATATGGGTTCTCGTGCGGTAATTGTTCTCTGCAAATCGCCGGAAACTGCCCTGAACCGTTTCGGCATCACCGACGGTACAAGGGGTATCATCTACACCCGTACCGGCAGGCGTTTCTTTGATGACGATACCACCGAAACTGCGCTTCTCGACAGGCTGGATAATGTGCTGACGCAGACCGGGTTCTGGGAGGACTTCCAGACCGACTGGGTATGCCTGGATACCGAGCTTATGCCCTGGTCGGAAAAGGCTCAGGGGCTTATCCGCACCCAGTACGCTCCCACCGGAAATGCGGCTAAGGGAAGTATGAAAGCGGCAGTCGATGCCCTTGAAAAGGCGTGCCAGCGGCAGAATATCGCCTTCGAGGTGGATAGTATCACTTCCGGACGAAATGTGGAACTGGACAAGGTTCTGGAATCCTACAAGACCAAGCAGGACGCTATCGACCGGTACATCAAGGCGTACCGTGAGTACTGCTGGACAGTTAAAAGCGTTGACGATTTCCGCATTGCGCCATTTCATATCCTCGCAGTTGAGGGGAAGGTGTTCTCCGGGGAGAAGCATACATGGCATATGGAAAATATCCGCAGGTATATCACCGGAATTGATCCGGTTTACATGGAAACTCCTTACATTTGTGTGGATACCGAGGACGAAGCAAGTGTCCAGGCTGGCGTTGACTGGTGGCTCTCATTGACTGCCGGCGGCGGTGAGGGTATGGTCGTGAAGCCGGAGACTTATACCGCTAAACAGGGCTTCAGACTGCTTCAGCCAGCGGTAAAATGCCGTGGCAGAGAGTACCTGCGCATCATCTACGGTGCGGAGTACCTTGCTCCCGCACACCTGAAACGCCTTAAAGTCCGCTCACTGGGACGGAAACGTACCCTTGCCCTGAAAGAGTTCTCCCTGGGTATGGAGTCCCTTCACAGGTTTGTAAGGAATGAACCCCTCTACCGTGTTCATGAGTGTTCCTTCGGCGTGCTTGCCTTCGAGAGCGAACCGGTCGATCCGAGGCTGTAATGACACAAAACAAAAAGGCTGCATGACCTGAAAATTCCGGGTCATGCAGCCTTTTGTATGGTATTTTATTAGTCCTCCAGGTAGAGTTCCTGAAGCTTAGCGAAGTCGTCGTCTGTAAGACCAACTTTCTCACGGAGGAAGTTCTTGACAGAGCCGTACTGCTCAGTAAGATCGTTGATATTAGTCTCCATGATCTCAGGGTAAACGGCAGCATTGAAGATGATATTGTATCTGAGATCCGGGTCGTCGGTGTACTCCTCAGCAGCGGCAGTAAGTTCAGCTATCTTGTCAGCGTTTGCCACATTTGACAGCAGGTAGTCCTGGATCATGATGTCCTTATCGAAATCCAGAGAAGCGAGTATAAGCATTGATAACATACCGGTTCTGTCTTTACCGCCGGCGCAGTGGAACAGAACAGCAGCGTCCTCAGGCTTATTAAGGAGAATGTTGAACACTTCACGATACTGCTCAACAGCTTCGTCAGTCTCGAAGTATTCAGCCTGCGCCTGAGCATTCAGGATTCCGTTCTCAGCCTGGAATATAGCAAGAGCAGTACTTCCGCCGGGCTGATTTACGTTCCTCTGGAGTTCCTGCATTTTAGCAAAGAGTTCAGGGTTCTGTGAGAATAACTTAGCAGTTGCCTCTTTGGTTGCGGACATTGGAACACTATGATGCTCTGCGCCGGGAACGTCCTTATCAATGGTATGGTCATTCACCTCACGTTCATAGCGGAAGTCCATGATATCTGATACCTTATAATTCTCCTGAAGCGCCTGGATACTGTCGTCGGTGATATGTGAGAGGTTACCTGTACGGAGGAGAACATTCTGCTTTATCTTTCTGCCCTGGGAGTTGATGTAGCCGCCAAGCTGACGAGCATTTGAAACGCCCTTTACATCACGGAGAAGCTGCTCACTATAGTCGAGAACCTGGGGAACGAATATAACCAGTTCCTCCTGGAACTTCTCGCCGTCGGAAGTCTCAGCGCAGATAACTACCTTGTTGTATCCTTCTTCAAGACCCAGTTCATCAGCAGTCCAGTCAGCGGCAGGCTCGATATCAGCGGTGTTGATAAGTTCGCCGTGGAAGTCGAATACCTGAGCGGTAAATGTATCGACGCTGTCAGGGTTTTCAAGTGTACCAGCAAGACCGGTAAAGTCCTCAGTGGTTTTGAATGAACCGTCCTCTTTTTCTTCGAGGGCATCGGTATTTACTGTGAGAGCGGCAGTCTGGATAAGTTCGTAAGTTGCGTTTATGGTGATAGTCTGGTCAGCGCCGTCGTACTGGAAGCCAGCGGTTGCGGTAACTTCCTGAGTTTCGCTGTCTGCGGCTGAAACGTCAGCAGATCCAGGCATAGCGACTGAGCTGAGGAGAACGAGAGTAAGCATAACGGAGAACATTTTTCTTGACTTCTTTGATTTTACAGCAACAACTGCTGCGGCACAGAAGATAACCATGCTTACGAACGGGGGAGTAACGCCGGTTTTCGGGCTTTCGGACGCTTTTGCAGCAGAAGTGGTAGCAGCAGCGGCAGTAGTGGTAGCTGCGGCAGCGGTAGTAGCAGCAGCGGCGGAAGTAGTTACCGGGTCAGCGGAAATGACGTAAGTCTTAGTTTCGTTGGCAGCCAGGTCGATGGTATAGTCAGCGTTTTCGGTGATGCTGAATATTTCCGGGAGAGAAGCCTGGAGAGAGATCTCGTCGATAGCGCTTTCGCCATTGTTTGATACAGATACGTTGAATTTCAGGCTATCGCCCTTGGAGTATGACTCCTTGTCAGCCTCGACGGTAACAGAAACCTGTGCTTCATCGTCAGCAAATGCTGCGAATCCGCAAGAAGCCGGGATACACAGTGCAGCCGCACAGACAGCCGGCAGTAACTTAGTGAAATTTTTCATATAAACCTCCTGAATTTTCGGAATATGTCTGTTCCAATAACAGGCATGGCATTGCTAAAAAAATTGATATTACTCCAAATTGCCTTTATACAGTATATCATTACTAATAAAGAAAGTCAATATTATTTTGATATATGTTATTGTTTTTATTATATATATGTTATTTTTGTTAAGGCAACCCCACAATCTCTGTGCGGTGTTGCCTAAATGCTGCTCCCTGAAATCACCCACACGGCAACAGCATTTACTTTTTGGGAATTATTTAAGTCGCCCGTTTCTTTTTTTGTT
>CAMOEP010000137.1 GCA_946612185.1 uncultured Ruminococcus sp. | reverse complement strand
TTGCCGGGTTTAATTTGTTCCTCCCCCTTTTTCCACTTGGGTGTCCCCCTTTGGCAGAACGGCAGTAAAACAGACAATTATCAAAAAATAACGTGCGACTTAAATTGTTGCCCTGCCAATTTTTGCAAATCTACTTGACAGCCCTCCAGCTTTGTGATATAATATTTATATCGGAACATATATCCGAGAAGGGAGCTGACTGTAGAGTTAGCTCTTTTTGTGTTTAAAAAATGAAAAAATGAACATTGGTCATTATTTTACAGAAAACTCTTGACAAAGGATGACAATAGTGTTATAATAATGGATGATAAATGACCAATGGTCATTTTAGAAAGGGGGATAATATGCCGTCAGATGCAGTTAAAAAAATACTTTCTGCCGAAGCTGAGGCTGACCGCCTGAACGCCGGCGCAAAGGTGCGCTGCGAGGAGATCGTCAGGGACGCTAAGCAGAAAGCTGCGGTGTCTATACAGAAAATGCTCAGCCAGGCAAACGCCGAAGCTGACAGGCTGCGCTCCGCAAATGCCGAAAAACTGAAAAGTTACCAGGAATCTGCACAGGAAAATTGCCAGAAACAGATCGAGGAACTTCACAGACGTGCAGCAGATAACTCTGAAAAAGCCGTAGATGCCATTATAAGCGGTTTTTTCAGCTAATGTAAGGAGAGTGATGATTTGGCTAAGCTCAAAATGAAAAAAATCGAGCTTATCGCTTTGCTTACCGACAGTAAAAAAATCATCGAGCTTCTCCAGCGCCGTGGCGTTGTGGAGATAGTGAAGAATACCGATGAGGAACTTGAATCCACCAATGTTACAGCCGTTACCGGCGAATTCGAGAAGTTCCGGAGCAGTGCTGTCCAGGCACTTGATATACTGGAACGGTATGCGCCGGAAAAATCAGGTATCGCTGATATGCTCGGCAGCCGGACGGAAGTGGAGAAAAAGGACTTCGGTAAAGAAGCGATGCAGCTTGAAAAGATCATGGGTGCTGCCGGAAGTATTATCCGCAGCAATAAGATCATAACCGATGCGCAGGCAGAATCGGCTCAGCTTGAGGTCAGGAAGGATACTATCCGACCGTGGCTGAGCATGGAAGTTCCGCTGAATTTTCACGGTACTGCCACTACTAAGGCATTCATTGGCTCGCTGCCGGGTATGACCAGCGCCGAACAGGTGGAGGGTATGCTGCCGGAAGCCTGCTGCGTGCAGGTGATACACAGCAGCAAGGAACAGACCGACCTTTTGGTGATATGCCATAATTCAACCGCTGAGGAAGCTGAGGGTATCCTCCGCAGCAATTCCTTTGTGCCGATATCAGAGTCCGACAGCCGCACGCCCATGCAGCTTATGGAAAGCTGCAACAAGCGGCAGGCGGAACTTGAACGTATAATCAAGGACGCTGAGGGCAATATCCGTTCCCGTGAGGGCGACAGAAAACGGCTTAAATTCGCCGTGGATTACCTTACCATGCGTAAGGATAAGTACGCCGTACTCAGCGACCTGGGATTTACCGGAAATACCTTCGTGCTTACCGGCTATATCCCGGAGAAATACTGCGAAAAACTCCGGCTGGAACTGGAGGCGAAGTTCACCGCTTCCATAACTTTCACTGACCCGGCAGAGGACGAGGATGTTCCCGTACTTCTGGAGAACAGCCGCTTCTCCGCACCGGTCGAGGGCATTACCAGAATGTACGCAATGCCCGCAAAAAACGACGTTGACCCCACTCCGGTCATGTCATTTTTCTACTACCTTTTCTTCGGAATGATGCTCTCTGACGCAGGCTACGGTCTGGTCATGGTCATCGCAACCACAATAATACTTGCTAAATTCAAGCTTGAATCCGGCATGAAAAAAACTATGGTGATGTTCCGCAACTGCGGCATCTCAACGCTGATATGGGGCGCACTTTTCGGAAGCTGGTTCGGTGATATCGTTCAGGTGGTAGCAAGGGAGTTCTTCGGCAAGGAAATAGGCAGCATAGCCCTCTGGTTCGAGCCGCTTGACGACCCCATAAAGCTGCTGCTGTTCTCCTTCGGACTGGGTATACTTCACCTGTTCCTGGGCGTGGCAGTTGCCTTCAAAATGTCCTGGGACGAGGGCAGAAAACTTGACGCTGTACTCGATGCCCTGCCGGTATACATGATAATCACCGGCGCTGCACCCCTTGCAGCAGGGATACTCACAACAGTTCCCGATAATCTCAAGAAGATCGGTATGCCGCTGGTCATTGCAGGCGTAGCACTTCTGGTACTGACAGCAGGAAGATCATCAAAGTCCGTTTTCGGCAAATTCTTCGGCGGACTTTACGCACTCTACAATACCGCAACCGGCTACCTGGGCGACATACTTTCCTATTCCCGACTGCTTGCCCTGGGACTGGCGACCGGTTCGATCGCAGGAGTAATAAACCTTATCGGCACTATGCCGGAAAACAAGATAGTCAAGCTGGTACTGCTCATCGTTGTGTTCATCGTGGGTCATACCGCAAATCTGGCTATAAATCTGCTTGGCGCTTATGTTCATACCGACAGACTACAGTTCGTTGAGCTGTTCTCGAAGTTCTACACAGGCGGCGGCAGAGAGTTCGACCCGTTTACTGTTAAGACACAGTACATCAAATTTAAGGAGGAAAATATCAATGACTAATATAGGAATCGCACTGGCTGTTATAGGTGCAGCTTGTGCAGCACTTTTCGCAGGAATCGGCTCAGCAAAGGGCGTAGGACTGGTAGGTGAGGCAGCAGCAGGCGTTGTCTCAGTTGACCCGTCAAAATTCAGTAAGGTACTGGTTCTCCAGCTTCTTCCTGGTACTCAGGGTCTTTACGGACTGCTTATCTCCATACTCATGCTCAGCCGCATCGGTATCTTCGGCGGAAATCCGGCAGAACTTACACTCTCCCAGGGGATCATGTTCCTTGCAGCAGCACTTCCGATCGCTATCGTCGGACTTTTCTCCGGTATCGCACAGGGCAGAGCCGCAGCAGCAGGTGTAGGCATCACTGCAAAGAAGCCTGAGCATAACGGTAAGGCTATTATCATGGCAGCTATGGTAGAGACTTACGCAATCCTCGCATTCCTTATCTCCATACTCCTCATCTACAACATCGCTATCTGACGGAGGTGCGCTATGGCAGGAATTGACGAGATCTTAGGCATAATCAGTTCAAACCAGAAGCAGACCGAGAGCAGCATGATAAGAACCGCCCAGCAGCAGGCTGATGCGATAATAATGAAGGGCAATGAGGACGCTAAAGCCGCTTATGAACAGCAGTTCAGGCGTGCAAGCACTCAGGCGCAGCAGGACTTCAAGACTGCCTGCTCCTCCTTTGATGCGCAGATGAAACGGCGTATCCTTGCGGAAAAGCTGGATATCATCAGCGAGATCACCGAGAAAACAGTAGCCCGTCTGAACGCTTTGCCGGCTAAGGACTACTTTGGTCTGCTGGTGAAAATGGCTGAGAAGAAGCTGAGAGCCGGAGAGGGGACTATCTCCCTGGGGGAAGCTGACATGAAACGTATCCCGGCGGACTTTGAGCAGTCCCTTAAAACCGCTGCAGAAAAGGTCGGGGGAACGATAACTCTCTCCCGCACACCTGCTGACATCGAGGACGGATTCATTCTCACCTACGGGCTTATTTCCGAAAATTGCAGCTTCCGTGCGATAATCGAGGCTGAAAAGGACGGTATCCGTGACACGGCTGCACAGGCTTTATTCGGGGCAGGTGATTAAATGGGCAGTACAACAAGTTACGCAAGCGCTGTTGCAGCGGTAAAGGCTATGGAAAGCGCCCTGCTGAATTACAGCGATATGGAGCAGCTTATAAGTGCCGCAACGGATACGGAGTTCAATGCTATCATATCCGCAAGGCGTGGCAGCGACGCTTCCGCCGGCAGCGAACTTGCAGATGCATGGGAAGTTGTCCACGGTTATGCGCCGGATTGCCGGGAACTGGAAATGCTGCTGTACAAGTACGATTTCCACAATCTGAAAGCGGCGCTGAAGGCGATGATCGCAGACTGCGAGCCTGAGCCTTACTATATCCGCCCCACAAATCTTGATCTGGGGGAACTCAGTCCCATTCTGAAAGCCAAGGACTATGACCTTCTTCCGCTGTATCTGCGTGAGACTGCGGAAAAGGCGTATCAGCTTCTTACGGACACCCTTGACGGTCAGCTTGCGGATTCATTCATCGACACCGCAACCCTGACAGTTCTCCAGGATTCAGCCGAAAAAAGCGGAAACGAGTTTCTTAAAAACTACGCAAGGATAACTGCGGTATGCGCCGACATCAAGACTGCATACAGATGCGCAAGAATGAACAAACCCAGAAGCTTCCTGGAAATTGCAATAGCCGGCAGCGCCGACCTTGACAAGGAGGCGCTCATCAGGGCTGCACTTACCGGGACGGACGGACTTTTCAACTTCCTTGACACCACCATATACGGCGAAAAGGCAAGGCTTCTGGAGAGTTCCACCGCAGCATTTGAGAAGTGGTGCGATGACGAGGTAATGGAGATCGCCCGGAGCGCAAGACTACAGGCTTTCGGCTTCGAGCCGCTGGCGGCGTACTACATCGCAGCAAGGGCTGAACAGAAAAATCTGCGCATCATAAGGGTCTGCAAGGAGTGCGGCGCAGACAGGGAAACTATTACAGAAAGGTTGAGGCTGCTATATGTCTGAAACTAACGGACTTTACAAAACCGCCGTTATCGGTGATGCCGCAAGCGTTGCAGGCTTTGCAGCACTTGGACTTTCGGTGTTCACAATATCACCGAATGAGGGGGCGGAGCGGGTATCGAAGCTTATAAACCGCCTTGCCGCCAACGATTTTGCAGTGATATATATTACAGAACCTGCGGCAGCGCTGGCAGGTGACACGATCAAAAAATACAGGAGCAAACGACTGCCGTCAATCGTGCTGATCCCCGCAATCGAGGGCAATACAGGCGACGGTATGAGGGCTTTGCATGAGGCTGTTGAAAAGGCAGTCGGCTCTGATATACTCAATTAGTAAAGGAGAAGGGTTTTGAGCAGTAAAGGTAATATTGTAAAGATCTCAGGACCTCTTGTAGTTGCTGAGGGAATGAGAGACGCTAATATGTTCGACGTTGTAAGAGTCAGCCAGAAGCGTCTTATCGGTGAAATAATCGAGATGCACGGTGACCGTGCGTCAATACAGGTATATGAGGAAACTGCTGGTCTGGGTACTGGCGAACCAGTCGAGTCCACCGGCGAGCCTATGAGCGCTGAGCTTGGCCCCGGACTTATCGGAAGTATCTACGACGGTATACAGCGTCCCCTCGACGATATCCGCAAGGTGTGCGGAAATAGTCTGCACAGGGGAGTTGAAGTGCCGTCGCTGAAAAGAGATCGCCTCTGGAACTTCACCCCGTCCGTCAAGGAGGGCGATGAGGTGCAGAGCGGCGACGTTATCGGAACTGTCCCGGAGACAGACATAGTACTCCACAAGATAATGGTGCCAAACGGCGTAAGCGGCAGGGTAAAGTCCATAAAGGAGGGCGAATTCACGGTTGACGAGACTGTATGCGTTCTGGAGACTGAAAAGGGTGAGCATGAACTTAAAATGTTCCAGAAATGGCCTGTCCGCCGTGGCAGACCCTACAAGAAGAAGCTTTCGCCGGATATGCCGCTTGTTACCGGTCAGCGAGTAGTTGACTGCCTGTTCCCGATCGCAAAGGGCGGAGTTGCGGCTATTCCAGGGCCTTTCGGAAGCGGAAAGACTGTAACTCAGCACCAGCTTGCAAAGTGGGCTGCGGCTGATATCATAGTATACATCGGCTGCGGCGAGCGTGGCAACGAGATGACCGACGTACTCAACGAGTTCCCGGAACTTATCGACCCCACCACCGGAAAGAGCCTTATGGAGAGAACTGTCCTTATCGCAAATACCTCGGATATGCCGGTTGCAGCCCGTGAAGCGTCGGTATATACAGGTATCACCATTGCGGAGTACTACAGGGATATGGGCTATTCCGTTGCACTTATGGCGGATTCCACTTCCCGCTGGGCAGAGGCTCTGCGTGAGATGTCCGGACGACTGGAGGAAATGCCCGGTGATGAGGGATATCCTGCGTATCTGGGAAGCCGTCTGGCGCAGTTCTATGAGCGTGCAGGACGAGTTATCTCAAACGGTACTGAGGGCAGAGAGGGAACACTTTCCGTTATCGGTGCGGTATCGCCTCCCGGAGGTGACATATCCGAGCCGGTATCACAGGCTACGCTGAGAATCGTCAAAGTCTTCTGGGGACTCGATTCCAACCTGGCTTACCAGAGACACTTCCCGGCCATCAACTGGCTGACGAGTTATTCACTTTACCTTGACGATATGGGTAAATGGTTCAACGATGAAGTCGAGTCAGACTGGAGCGAGGGACGCCAGAGCATGATGACACTGCTTCAGGAAGAGT
>CAMOEP010000136.1 GCA_946612185.1 uncultured Ruminococcus sp. | reverse complement strand
GACAAAATTATGCCTGAAAATCCGTACATTCACCCTATGTGGACAGGTTCTAACATAAAACTAAATTATATTGATATGTTATTCTGCTTCAAAAACAACTCCAGTTCCTCAAAAAACAAATCAAAGGCTTTTTCTTCTGAACCACAATGAGCTATGAGTTCTGAATAGTCTGGTGTGCAGATACCATATTTTTTGCATAGTGACTTGCTGAAATTAGTCCATATGCTATTCTTAGTCTCATTTGCAAACTCAATAATACTTTGATCAAATGCATTATTATAGCCAAACATAAAACCCATCTCTACCCAGCCTAACTTTCTTAGACTTTTTTCGTTAAGAAAAAGCTGAGGCCTTTTTTTGATCTCCATTAAAAATCTTATAAGTTTTACGCTTCCATCATTGTTTATTGACATATTTTCACTCCTCAATCAAATTTGATTCTGCTTGGTACAGAGTTCTCCGATAGAATTATAAAATATCAGCTTTACAGAATCCCCCAAATAGAATTTTGTACCATTGAAAACTCAGTTGAGCGACGACAAAATGTGATGTTCTGCTAAAGGGAGCGAGCGAAGCAAGCGTCAACGTGGGAGCGGTCAAACTGGCTTCAGCTTGCAAGCTGCGTCAGCTTGACCACATATCACGTTGTCGCTCGCCTGCTCGCTTACCTTGACAGAAGAACGACTTTTGCCGTCGCTCAACTTTATTCTGCTTGGTACAGAGTTCTCCGATAGAATTGTAAAATATCAGCTTTACAGAATCCCCCAAATAGAATTTTGTACCATTGAAAACTCAGTTGAGCGACGACAAAATGTGATGTTCTGCCAAAGTGAGCGAGCGAAGCAAGCGTCAACGTGGGAGCGGTCAAGCTGGCTTCAGCTTGCAAGCTTGGAAAGGCTGCGGCGTTTCAGCGCACAGTCAAGAAGTTCCGGCAGTTTCTCCGGCGGACAGGCAAAACAGGGTATGTCCTCCCTCGCAAGTTTCTTGGCTACGTCGGCACAATAACACGGCTTGCCGCCGTCGGATATCGCCAGCAGTACAATAACATTCACCCCGGAAGTCTTCATCTCCGTAAGCCGCCTGATAAGCTGCGCCTGGTTGCCGCCCTCATACAGGTCAGTCACAAGGAAAAACGTCGTTTTTTCCGGCTCAGTCACAAAGTCCTGACAATACGCCACGGAATTATTGATATCCGTTCCGCCGCCAAGCTGTATGCCGTAAAGCAATTCAACCGGGTCGCTGCACAGTTCCGTAAGGTCGTTCACCTTCGTGTCAAAGGCTACAACGTAGGTTTTCAATGCGCTGATACTCGCCAGAATACAGCCCATTATAGACGAATATATCGCTGATTCGCCCATTGAGCCGCTCTGGTCGATGTCAAGTATCACCGTCCGGGAGGAGGACTTTGCCGCACGATCAAAAAAGTAAAACTTCTCCGGTATCATCGTGTGCAGTTCGGGCTGGTAGTTTTTCAGATTCCGGCGAATGGTCATCTTGTAGTCCATCGCAGCCGCAGAGGGTATGGGCGAGTGTTCCCGGCGATTCAGTGCAGCAGTCACGGAACGCTTCAAGTCCTCCGCAAGGCGCTTGTTGATGTCCTCCACGATTCGGGCAATGTACAGCCGTGCGTTGTCCTTCGCCTTTGCCGGTATCTGGTCTTTCAGGGTCAGAAGCAGTGATGCGGTGGAAACGTCCGGCACAAGTCCGTCCAGCATTTCCGGCTCAAAAAGAAGCTGTTTCAGTCCCTTCCGCTCGATTGCGTCGTTCTGTATCACCTTGACCTCCGCCTGGGAAAACAGCGTGCGCAGGTCACCAAGCCATTTCGTCAGCTTAGGCGCTGATTTTCCCAGTCCTGCACCCTTTGTGCCGCTTTCGCCGGTGGAGTCGCCATATATCTGCGAAAGCGCCGAGTCCATGAGAAGTTCCTCCTCACTCAGCTCGCTTGCGCCATAGCCTGCCACCCTGTCTTCAACTGTGCTGCCGAGTATCATTCGCCAGCGTTTCAGTAATTCCTGGTTTTCCATATCAGATATCTCCAAAATCAAAATCGTCGAGGTCAGCGATAGTCTGCTGCTCCTCCTCGGTCATTTCTGCCCCTATGAATTCCGCTGCCTGCTGTGTGGAAACTCCCAGTATTTCGCCAATATTCTCAGCAATATCATTCTTCTCCATTGCGCTGAATTCACCGAAAGTGCGTCGGAGTGACACAAGTACCGGCTTGAATTCCTCACTGTCGAGTCCACCGATGAAGTCGCAGAGTTTCTCCCAGAGCGATAGCCTGCCTATCAGTGAACGGCGGTTTCGCTGGGCAAGTCCCTCGAACCATGCCGAACCCTCTGCCGGAGGAGTTCCCCGTGAGAGGCGGCGTGCCACGAGTTCCGAAAGCTTTTCCGACGGCATATCACCGGTTTCTGTGAGTATTGCGCAGGCGTATCCAGACACAAGCGGATTAACATAATCGCTGTCGGCAAGGTCGTTCATAATGCCGGTAAACCGCTTCATATCAAGGAATTCGTGGGCTGTGCAGGCATCATAGACCGCTGCGATACCGCCCATAAGTTCCCGTGCGCCGTTGTTGTCGCATACTGCCGCACTTTGAAGCTGCAAGCAGAATTTCAGGAAAAGCTGGCTGATAAGCGGGATTATAGGCTTCGGGTCGAGCCGGCGGATACTGCCGTAACGGATAATTGTGGAAAGCGTGCCGATGCAGCGTCCCTCGTCCGCCGGGGAAGCGCAATCCGCAGCCATTGCCTGAACTGCCGATGATGCACTTTCGATACACTCCGGCAGTCCGCAAAGCTGAGCGATGTCCAGAAGTTTCACAGCCTCCGCAAGTGTCTCAGCCCCGGCAAGCTTGAAGTTCAGCTTATTGCGTGCGGATTCCTCAACGGTGTCGCCGCTAAGCGACGCTTCAACGATCTGTATCTCAGTCTCAGGAGTCCACCTCAGCAGCCATTTTTCCGCCCATGTTGCGTTCTCCTGATAGCGGACTATCTTCTCTCCGAACTGCACCCCTGCCTGGATCAGCCGGTGAATGAAGAAGGAGCGTTCGAGGTCGAGAAATGCCGATTTCTCGGACTTAACACGCAGGTTTTCACGGAGGTCAAGTTCAAGTTCCTGTGCAGCCGCAGTACGGAATCGCTCCAGTTTCAGATTTTTTAGCTGGCGGAGGAAGTCCTCCTGAACTGACGTGCAGACCGTACCTTCCGGCAGGCTGCCAATTTTCGTACCGATCTCCACATCGGCGCAGGCAAGGGATATCTCACCGAATCCGCCGTGTCCCAGACAGGTAACTGCCGCATCACGCAGGTCATTGAGCGACGGGAGAGTTCCGCTTCGCATCTGGGCGAGAGTCCCGGCAAGGCGAAGTCCCTCGATAACCTCCGCAGATGACGCAGCATAGCCATTTTTTCGCTGAAACGCCGCAATTCTTGAAAGATACTCCGCACCGCAGTTTTCAAGAGTTCCACGGAGGCGGTTTTTCCAGAGTATTTCGTAGTATCCGGGAGCGCTGCTGCCTGCACCGTAGCCGGAACGTGAGGACAGACGGTAGTAGGAGTAGGGCATGAGGGTGGACTTTGACGAAAGGGTATTCAGCTTATTCGTCAGAGCAATATCCTCCGATGTGCATGGCTTATCCTTGATGCCGCTGGTGTGAAATGCTCCGGTGATTACCGCAGCTTTGCCGTATTTTTTCTCGGATTCCGCTATTGTACGGCGCATAAACGCTTCACGCAGTTCGTTATGGCTATCCGGTTCTGACCAGGAACGTATCTGGCTGCCATACTCATTAGCTGCCGCAATAAAGTCCTGATAATTGGTGCTATGCTCAAAGCGGTACTCCCAGAAACTATCTGTATCGATGCCGGTATGCTTCTCCAGTGCCTTGTAGACCGACTCTCCGGCAGAGTGGATAGTCTCCCCCTCGTTCTCCTGATCCTCAGCGTCCTTGCGGTATTTGTAAAGCAGCGCATCTGAGGGCAGGTCGCAGAACATGACTGGCACTCCCCTGCTTACTGCCCACTTCATTGCCCGATATTCCGGGGAAAACTCCGCCATAGGGTAGATAACCGTATTCACCGGCGCAGTAGTAGTGTAGGTAAGTATCGCCGCCGGAAGCCTTACCTGACGTTCGCAAAGTGCCGGGATAAGTCCGCTCAGGTCAGATGGACCTTCGATGAGAACCACTTCCGGGGCGGCTTTTTCCAGGAATTCCTCCACATAATACGCACAGGCAGGCGACAGGTGACGTACACCGTAATACTCAGCCATTGCCGCTCAGCTCCTTACACTCGCTGTAAAGTCCGGCGTACTCCTTACCTTTCTTGCGCATGACATTTTCCAGATACTCCGTCCAGGCGGCTTTGTCCTTGTCATCGTCCTTGACAACTGCTCCTTGCAGAGCGCTTGCCAATTCAGCGTCAGTGACCTTGCCGCTGCCGAAACTTCCTGCCAGCGCCATACTATTCACCATGAGGGAAATAGCCTCTGCCGAAGAAAGTACGCCACTGGTGGGATTTATCTTCACCTGACCGTCGAGAGTACGTCCCTGACGCAGTTCACGGAATACAGTTACCACCTTCTCAAAGTCGCTGTCGGAGGGAAGCTGTGCGCCCAGTTTCATGCCGGAGGACATCTGAGCAACACGGGTCTTGACGATGTTGATCTCAGTATCCATATCACCCGGAGGCGGCAGGATAACTATGTTGAATCGGCGCTTCAAAGCGGAGGACATCTCGTTTACGCCCTTGTCACGGGTATTTGCTGTGGCGATTATGGAAAATCCCTTGCGGGCAGGGATCTCCTCAGAAAGTTCCGGAATAGATATGCGCTTCTCGGAGAGAATGGAGATAAGTGCGTCCTGTACTTCGCTTGCACAGCGGGATATCTCCTCGAAACGTGCGATAGTACCAGTCTCCATAGCGTTATATATCGGGCTTTTTACCAGTGAATCAAAGGACGGGCCTTTCGCAAGGAGCATTGCATAGTTCCAGGAATAGCGTATCTGCTCCTCGGTAGTTCCGGCAGTACCCTGGATAACCTGGGAAGAATTGCCGTTGATTGCGGCAGTAAGATGCTCCGAAAGCCAGGATTTAGCAGTACCCGGCTCACCGATAAGCAGCAGCGCACGGTCAGTTACCAGTGTGGCTATACATATCTCAACTATGCGCTTGTCACCCATGTACTTTGGAGTTATAACGGTGTCACCGGATTTTCCGCCTAAGATGTATGTCAGCACCGACTTTGGCGACATCTGCCAGCCCTCCGGTACGGGATTTGTTTCATTTTTGATAAGTGCATCTATCTCGTCTTTGTAGAGCTGTTCTGCGGACAGCCTTAAAATTTCCTTTTCCATAATTACTCCTTATAATGCGTTGTGATTCTTGAGGACACGATTCAGTTCCTTCATCTGAGCGTCGATAACGACCTTGTAGCTGGGTTCAAGAAGTGTGGGGAGTTTCTCCATTGCGGACTTTATTTCCCTGATAAGTATATCCTCGGTGACTTTCAGCCATTCCAGCCAGAATGAGCGTACTGCCGCCTTATTCTGCTTAACATACCTGATGATGTAGTCTTCGATAAGTCCGTCCACAGAAGTGCCTGACTTTAACATAAGCTCGATATACTCCCTGTCAGGGTATGAATCAAAGCCAGCCTTTGCAAACTCTCCGGCAGCTTTTCTGATCGCTATTTCATCGCCGGGAGCGTGATCGTCAAGCAGGCACTTGAATACCTGTAACTGGTAGGAATTTGCATTATTCTTGTCCATTTTCTTGAATTTGCTGAAGAATTCTATCATATACCCAGGAATCCTTCTGAACAGCTTTACAAACCTCTGCTCCTCCTTGCAGTTGGTCACATACATATATATACCGTACCAGCCGTCGGCGGTATACTTTATGTTAAGGAGTCTCTGGAGCATCATTGCAGGCGCTTCATCTGATACACCGGCATAGGTCTGGCAGGCGGTATCAGGTTCTTCCATAAGCGCCAGGAAAAAGCGTGCCTGCACGAAAAGCCAGGGAACTCTGTTGTAAAGGCTGACAAGGAGTTCCCGGTACTCCGGGTCATCGTGCAGAATGATATTGCTTATGAGCGCACGGTTTATTGCAGCAACCTCATTTGACTGGATAAGCTTACGGTTCTTGTCATGGTAGTCAGCAAGCATCTCGAAAACGTCCTTAACGTCCTTTTTATTGGCGAGTGCGTCCTCAATATTGTAGATAGCCGGGTGTTCCCTGAAGTTGGTATTTTTCGGTGTATTCTCTATAATGTACTGCGTTTCCTTTCGGAGATAGCTGCTGCAAAGTTCTAAGCCGGACAGGGCGATGTATTCCAGATTCGAGTCACGGTAGGTTTTCATCTTCTTTATCAGTGCCGACTCGGAAGCAGGTGAATTGGTCTGGGCAAGTGCTTTCAGTGCCGCAGCCTTGATATTGCCCTTGGTGGTCTGGTATAT
>CAMOEP010000135.1 GCA_946612185.1 uncultured Ruminococcus sp. | reverse complement strand
GTGCCGAGGAGGAACGTATCGCTGAGGAAAAGCGACTGGCGGAAGAAGCCGCAAGACGTGCCGAGGAGGAACGTATCGCTGAGGAAAAGCGACTGGCGGAAGAAGCCGCAAGGCGTGCCGAGGAGGAACGCATCGCTGAGGAAAAACGACTGGCTGATGAAGCCGCAAGACGTGCCGAGGAGGAACTTCTCGCAAACGGCAACGACTTCTACATTGATGAGATAAATGACGAACCTGAGCCGGAAGAATCCCCCAAAAAGGGCGGACTTTTCTCCCTGTTCAGAAAGCGCAGGGAAACTCCCGATGATGCTGAATATGCTCCGCCGCAGGAGCAGGAAGTTAACGAAGAAGTGCCTGCAAATGAGGATATATCCGGCTATAAACCGGCTAACGAGGATAACTCCGGCTACAACTCCAATGCTGTAAGCTTTGAGGAGGAGTTCATAGTAGTTGACCGCACTCCCGACCCGCCGTCGGAAGTTGACCAGCTTCTCGATGCCGCTATTGCTGCGGTAAACAGCGAAGTCGAAGCGGAGGAAGTTCCGGAAGATGAACCGGAAAGCGACCCCGTTGGCGGTATGATAAACAGTATCCGTGAAAGCGCTGAAAAGGCTGTTGCTGACCTTGACAGCCCAAGATTTCCCGAAGAATCTGAGGAAGAACCGCTTGAAGAACTTCCCCCGGTCAAGCTTATCGAGCCTGCTGATGATGACGAGGACGATGACTTCGAGGAGAAGCCGAAGGTGTCTATATTTAAGCGAAAGGGCAAGGTAACTTCCACTCTTGAGAATATCCTCGACGAAGACCCTGCCGCTATCATGGACGAGCGCCGTGAGCATACCGAGGAGGACGATGTGAAAGCTGTCCGTCCTGCCGGCAGAGTTAAGAAAACTATCTACGCTATTCTTGGCGTTATATTCGCAGCACTCGCCTGCATTGGTCTGATAACCTGCATCACTAAGGCAGCCGGTTACTGGGGGCGATTTTCCTCCGGGGACACGAAAAAGGACGGGTTCAGCGACATCGTTTACCCGGCGGTAATCATGGACATAAGTCCCTTTGAAAGCCCCTCAGAACTCAGTTCCGAGGAGATAATCACCGCTTCGATATGGTCAATGGTAATGTCCGACAACGCCCTTGACAAGTATCAGCGCACTTTCGACGTTGTAAGCGTTCCTGCTGTTGACGTTGAAGCTGCTGCTGTCGCACTTTTCGGTGACGGTCTGCCGGAGCTTACTCATACAACTGTAGGCCCTGCTGAAGCAAGATTCTACTACAACGAGGAGTCAAAGTCCTACAATGTTCCCGTAACTCCCATTACTTACACCTACTCGCCGGAAATAGAGTCCGTTTCCAAGAACGGCAGCGAGTATACCATAGTTGTTAATTACATTAATGAACTTCCCTCATGGGTAGAACCTACCTCCACAAAGAAGGTACAGTTCCACCTGAACGAAACTAACGAGGGCTACCAGATAAGAGGAATGGAAGTCCTCTCCGCTCTGGGTTCGCTTTAATAGTAAAATCATGCGGTGTCATTTTCCTGGCACCGCATTTTGTGTATATCGCCATATATCAGCGTATATCATCATTCGTTTTCATATATACCCATTGACATTTCCTGGAAAATATGCTACTATATCTATGTTGTATTGTATCCTCGCAAGAGGAATAATAACAAGGAGGAATTGAATATGAAAAAGACGTTCAACACCAAATCACTGGTTCTGTTGGGTCTGCTTACTGCTGTGGTAATGGTATTTTCATTCACCCCGATAGGCTCTATCCCCATAGGCCCTCTGGTAATCACGCTGAACATCATTCCCGTAGCTATCGCTGCTGTTGCCCTCGGACCTGTAGGTGGACTCATCATGGGATCTGTATTCGGAATTTTCAGCTTCTTACAGTGCTACGGAATCGGAATCCCCAGTGGAATGGGCGCTACACTTGTAAGCATTGACCCTTTACTGGCATTCGTACAGCGCTTTGTTCCCCGTGCCCTTGACGGTTTTCTGGCAGGACTGGTCTTCAAAGGCGTGTCAAATTTCTCAAACGTTCACATCGGCAGCCTGGTAACAGGTTTCTGCACAGCATTTTTCAACACACTGTTCTTCATGTCAGCCCTGATAATTCTCTTTGGCAATACAGAGTATGTACAGGGACTCAGAGGCGGAAAGAACGTAATAACATTCGTGGCTACATTTGTAGGAATAAATGCGGTTTTTGAAATGATAACCTGCACTATCATCACAGGTGCGATCGGTCTTGCATTGTACAAGTCTGGTTTTATCCAGGTGAAAAAAACAGGTGAGTCGTAAAACATTTTAATAATACAACACTAAAGCCCTTCAGCAATTGCTTTTAGCTATTGCGGAGGGGCTTTTTTATTGGCGTAATTGCAAGTGATACCGGCTGTTTATTTAGGTAATTCTTCTGGGCAAGGATTTTCCTCGGACTTCTTCTTGAGACTTCCGCTCCTAAAAATTCTCCCCCTGATATGGCACAGCAAAAGTAGGTCGTCGAGAACGACTGAAATTGCCATATCAGGGGGAGAATTTTTCAAAAGCCGAAAGTTTTAGGAAGGGGGTCTGGGGGAGAAACCTTTTTCATAAGGGTTTCCCCCAGTAAACAACCGGTGTTACTGGGCAATTTCGAGGATACGGGCTTCGGTAAGCTGGCAGTAGGTGTTAGCGCCTTCCTTGTAGTAGTTGAAGTTGCCGCAGACGGTTATTTCTGTGCCGACTTCCGGGTAGTCGTCGGGGTATTTATAGTCGCCGTCGAGGACGAACTCGATTCCCTGGCTACAGCAGGCGGTTGCGTCGCTGATAAGGACGGCGAAGTATTCCTGATTGGTCTGAGGGTCGAGGAAATAGCTGAATGGGCCTTTCATTTTCACGGTCTTGCCGACGTAGTTGTCAGAGGTGTAGACCATATCGTACACCTGACCGTAGACCATGCTTGGACTGAGGGTAGTCAGGTCGATATCGAAATTATTCTCGGCAAGGCGCTCAGTCTCAAAGTCAGCGGCGGCATTTCCGTCGGACTGTGACACCTGGGAGGCAGATTTCTCAGCCGGTGCAGCCTCCGCCTGACCGCAGGAAGTCAGCATCAGCGCAGCCAGCAGGGGAGCAATAAACTTACTAATTCTCATTAGTGGTATCCTCCTTCCGGGGAACGGTTGGAATTATCTGCGCATCAAGAAGCTGGCAGTAATTCAGGGTATATTCCGTGTAGTAACTGAAATTCCCTGTAACTGTGATAAGCTCGCCGTCTTCCGGGTAATCGTCGGGGTAGACGGCACTGGTGTCAGCGAGAACGAACTCCATTCCCTGAGCGCAGCAGGCTGCCGCATCGGGGATGAATACCGCAAAATACTGCTTTCCGGCAGGGTCTTGATAGTAGTTGAAGTTGCCGGTGACACGAACGGTTTTGTCCATATATTTATCCGGGTCATTCATCATATCGAACACCTGACCGTACATCATATTCGAGCCGAGAGTGGTCAGGTCGATGTCATAGCCGTCGTTGGCGAGAGCAGCCATAAAGTCCGGCTCGGTGGTGGTTTCAGCGGAGGAACTTTCCTGCTGTGTTACGGGGATATCCGTTCCGCAGCCGGTCAGGAGAAGTGCCGAAGCAAGCAAAAGTGTACCGAAACGTTTCATGCCTTAGCCCTCCCGGTGAACAGGGAAATTACCCAGAAGATAAGGAACATGATTATGTCCGCCAGAACGATAGTCGAGCCGACGGGGGTAGATGCAAGGATTGACACGATTATGCCAACGCCTGCGCACCATACCGATATTATCGCTGAGCATATGATAACGCTCCGGAAGCTTTTGAAAAGCCGCATTGCGGAAAGTGCCGGGAATATGATAAGCGCCGAGATAAGCAGCGAGCCTACCAGATTCATGGCGAGGACTATGATAAGCGCAGTAATAATAGCTATAAGCAGGTTGTAGCCGTCGGTCTTGATGCCGGTGGCTTTTGAGAATGTCTCGTCAAAGGTCACGGCGAATATCTTGTTGTAGAACAGCAGGAACGCAAGTATAACAATTATCGAGAATATGATACACACGATAACGTCCGACTTTTTCAGGGTGAGTATGGAAGTCGAGCCGAAAAGCGTGCTGCAAACATCGGCGGAGATATTGGACGAGGAGGGGAACAGGTTCATGAGCATATAACCTATCGCCAGAGCGCCAACGGATATCATCGCAACCGCCGCATCGCCCTTTATCTTGGTATTCTGACCAGTCCGCAGGAGGAGTATTGCAGAGCCGACCGTGACCGGCATAATTATGTACATTTTCTCGGTGATACCTGCGACTGCCGCAACAGCCATTGCGCCGAATGCAACGTGTGAAAGACCGTCGCCAATGAATGAGAACCGCTTCAAAACAAGCGTAACGCCCAGCAGCGATGAGCAGAGGGCGATGAGAAGTCCGACGATAAGAGCGTAGCGGACGAATGGATATGTAAAATAGTATTGCAGAGTGCTTAAAATATCGTTATTCATTTTCACTTGCCTCCGTTTCGAGAAATGCCTTACCGGTACGGCTGTTCAGGTAGTCGTCCTTTTTGCCGAAGAAAAGCTGTTTTTTGGCGATGTGGAGGATATGTGAAGCATAGCTGAGTGCGGCAACGTCGTGGGATACCATGATTATGGTGATACCCTCCTTGTTGAGTTTTGCGATAAGCTCATACAGGTCAGCCTGGGCTCTTGGGTCAAGACCGGTAACAGGTTCGTCCAGCAGGAGCATTTCCTCAGTTGCGCAGAGCGCCCTTGCAAGGAGTACACGCTGCTGCTGACCGCCGGAGAGTTCTCTGTAGCATCTGCCAGCGAGATCCTCGATGTTAAGGCGCTTCATGCAGCGTATGGCACGTTCCTTTTCTTCTTTGTTATAGAACGGGCGGAATCCGGTCTTTGAAAGGCAGCCGGACTGGACTATCTCACGGACGGAAGCGGGAAAATCACGCTGTACCGGGGTTTGCTGTGGGAGATAGCCGATCTTCCTGGAACTGCTTCCCCAGGTAATATCGCCGCTGAGCTGCGGACGAAGTCCCAGGAGAGCCTTTATCAGCGTGGACTTACCGGAGCCGTTTTCGCCCAGTATACAAAGGTAATCGCCCTTGCTTACCGTGAAATTCAGCCCCTCGGTAACGATACCGTCCTCATATCCGAGGGCGACGTTTTTGCAGATTATCTGTTCATTCATTTACTTTAACGCCTCTTTTAATACACGAAGATTATTTTCCATGATAGAGATGTAGGAAGCACCGTCCTGGATCTGCTGAGTATTAACGGACTGTGCGGAATCCAGAACCCTTATGGTCTGGTTTTTGGAGGTAGTATTTGCGATGACTGCTTCTGCGATAGTGCAGTCAGAGCCTTCGATAGCGAAGATGCTGTCCGTGCCTGTCTCGTCGGCTTTTTTTGCGAGAAACGCAATAGTCTCGAAGCTTGCTTCAGTCTCAGCGGAGCAGCCAACGAATGCGGCGTAGTAGTCCAGACCGTAGTCATCGACGAAATAGCGGAATGGGAAGCGGTCACCGAAGATAAGGGTCTTTTCTGACTTAGCAGAGAGAGCGTCGGTGATATCGGTATCCAGCTTATCCAGCTTATCGAGGTATGCGCTCAGGTTAGCGTCATAGTCGGCGGAATTAACGCTGTCAGCCTTTTTTATGGCATCTGCTATGCCTTTGCAGCAAGTTTCAGCATTGCGGACGGAGAGCCAGACGTGTTCGTCATACTCAGCCTCCTCGTGAGCAAGGTCACTTTCTTCCTCCTCGTCCTCAGCCTCCATGCCTTCCTTGATCTCCTCCTCCTTAGCGCCGTCACCGACCATATCCATAAGGCTTACAACCTGGAGATCGGAGTTCCTTGATTCAGAAATAGCGTCCTTTACCCAGGAATCGGATTCGCCGCCGACGTAGACGAAGATATCGCAGTCGGAAATGCGTATCATATCATCAGCAGTAGGCTGATAGTTATGGAGGTCAGCGCCGTTGCTGAGGAGGTAGGTAAGCTGAACGTCACCGGAATGGCTGCCGAGGATCTGGCGAGTCCAGTCGTACTCTGGGAAAATAGTGCAAACGATCTTCAGCTTGTCAGGATTGTCGTTAATGGCAGAATTCTGGCTTCCGCAGGAGCAGAGACAGCCGGCGAGAACCAGTGCGGAAGCGGCTGAAAGGAATTTCTTGAACATAGTATCCTCCAAAAAAACAAAATTGATAATCATTTTCAGTTTATTGATTATAGCACATTTATTCCCTTTTGTCAAGACCCCACTTTTTTAATGCGTAGGGCAACAGCATTTACTTTCCGTAAAACATTTTCTGATATACAATGGAAAACTACCGGTTTCCGTAGAAAGCCATGCGCCGGAATTATTTCCGGCGACAGGCTGGTAAGGGTCTGTACCATCTTGGGAATCCGGAAAACTTGCCGGAAAAAATCGGCAAAGGAGGGGAAAAAGGGGGTTCAGGAAAGGGGAGTCC
>CAMOEP010000134.1 GCA_946612185.1 uncultured Ruminococcus sp. | reverse complement strand
GATGATAAGTACCACCGCAATTGCGATCGGTATAATTGTTACCCAGTCCATAATTAACCTCCATATAAACCGAATATCATGTTTCTCAGCAGCGCAGGAGTTCTGCTGAACCTATGTACAGTTCAACCGTACTGTCGTTATTATACATCATTTTTACACGTTTGTCAATACATTTTCGTCGAAATGCCGACCTCTCAATCATTTACTTACAGCTTGCACAAAAGTGTTACCACAAAGCAGCGCTTTAAAACCTTAAATTCGCTACAAAGCAGCGCTTTTACCGGTAAATTTCGTTAATTATTTGTGCATATCATACAGATTTAAAAAACTCCGGGGAAAATGTAAACAATTTCTTACTTTATGATAAACCTTATTGACTTTGTATGGGATATGTGATATATTTAAAATGTATAAAGAAACTATTTGAATATATTTCATTATTCTTATAAATTGGGTGATCACTTATGTTAATGTGGTTTATTTTCCTGCTATTCTGTGCGGCAGGTTTTACTATGGGCTGCCTTATTTACAGCTTCAGCAACAGATCAAGTTCATCAAGTCCTGTGGAAAATCCCGTCAGACAAATGCTTTTCTTCGCAGTACTGACGCTTACCAGCTACGGACTTGGCGTTCTTATGCGCACTGAACTTTCCGCAAGGATCACGTTCAGTATATTCCACGTCCTGAACGATACCGTCATCATTGCCCTGCTTGTATTCGCAAGGCGCTACACCGGTAAGGGCGATATCTCCCTGCGTGAAAAGCACCTTATCTCTGCGGCTGGTATCCTGGATACCATTCTCGCTGTGGTGAATATCTTCAAAAACGTACTTTTCGACGTTGAGCCTATGTACGACAAAACCGGCAACTACCTCTACCATATCTGCCATCTTCACGCCGCATACAGCTTCCATGTGGTATTCACATACCTCATGGCTATACTTGCTGCCGGCTATATCGCCCGGAAAATAGCCAATACTCCCGGTGCTTACAAGTTCAAGTACGCTGTTATACTGTTCACTATAGTAGCTATCCAATTCCTGAATCTGCTTTATCTGTATATGAAGCTTCGTGTGGACTACTCCCTGATACTCTACGCTGCGGCGGCGGTCATAATCTACTACTACTCCGTTATCTATGTCCCCCGTGGACTTATGGAGCGTCTGCTGTTCTACACTATCGCAAATATGAACGATGGTATCATATGTATCGACATCGACGGCAGGATCGTCCACACTAACCAGAACGCTATGAACTACTGCCAGTCTGAAATGTCGCTGGAGAATATGGAGCTTCAGGTGAAGGAATGGCTGAGCAGCAAGGTCAGCAGCGGCGCTCAGGAAGGCACATGGGATACCCGTGTGTTCTTTAACGGCGAAAACCGCTACTACAATATCGAATACAAACAGATATACGACCCGAAACGCAAATACATCGGCTGCTTCTTCCTTATCCACGACCGCACCGACGAGGTGAACCGTTTCAATGCGGAGAATTATCGTGCTACTCATGACCTGCTTACTGGTCTTTACAACAAGGACTGCTTCTACGAAACCGCACGCCGGGTGATCGACGAGTCCCCTGACAGCGACTTCTACATCGTATGTACCGACGTTAAAAGCTTCAAGCTGATAAACGATATCTTCGGCGTGGAAGCCGGTGACGCTCTGCTGAAATCAATTGCTGATATAACCAGATATTTCGAGGGCGAGGGCGCTGTCTGCGGACGTATCACAGGCGACAGGTTCGCACTCCTGATGACTGCTGAAAGTCTCAACGAGGAAAAACTCCTGGAACGCTACAACGAAATCAGCCCATTCTTCGAGAAGCACAGCGCTAATGCCGGCTTCAAGGTACATATCCACCTGGGTATATACCACATCACCGACCGCAGCCTGCGTGTGTCCGTAATGTGCGACAGAGCAAACCTGGCTATCCAGACTATCAAGGACAGCTATGAGAATATGGTAGCGTACTACAAGAAGAATCTGCGTGAGAACTTCGTATCCCAGCAGAAAGTCATTGCTGAGTTCGATAACGCCCTCCAGACAAGCCAGTTCTGCCCTTACATACAGCCCCAGGTGGCTGCCAGCGGCAAGGTAAGCGGCGGCGAAGCACTGGTTCGGTGGATACACCCGGTAGACGGATTGGTTTTCCCTGGAAAATTCATCGGAATATTCGAGCAGACCGGTCTTATCGCACGGCTTGACAGGTATATGTGGGAGGAAGCCTGCAAAAAACTGCGCCAGTGGCAGTCCGAGGGCAGGGAGAACGTGTACCTTTCCGTGAATATCTCTCAGAAGGACTTCTACCTGCTGGACGTTTATGAGGTCATCACCTCACTGGTGGAAAAGTACGAATTAGAGCCGTCCTGCCTGCATCTGGAAATAACCGAGACTGCTATCATGAACGACCCTGTAAGCCGCCGCAGCCTTATCAGTAAGCTGCGTGACTACGGCTTCATTATTGAGATAGACGACTTCGGCAGCGGCTATTCTTCGCTGAATATGCTCAAGGACATCGAAGCGGACGTGCTTAAAGTTGACATGGGATTCCTCAAAAAGACCGAGAATATCGACAAGAGTAAGGTGATACTCCGGTCTATCATTACCCTTGCCAAGTCCCTTGATATGGAAGTCATCATCGAGGGCGTTGAGGACAGGGAACAGCTTGAATTCCTTGTGGACTGCGGCTGCGATATTTACCAGGGATACTTATTCTCAAAACCAGTCCAGGTGACTGATTTCGAGGATAAATTCCTCAACTCACAGGTAGCTATATAATATATCGGCAACACCGCACAAAGACCGCCTGACGGCTTTGTGCGGTGTTGCCTTTATGTAAAGAACAGGTACACCGCTATTACCAGCGCCGCCCATAATACCGCCAGTACTGCCCGTATTCCGGTGCTTGCTGTCAGCAGTTCAAGCATCGCTCCGCCGTCCAGAAACGGAAGCGGAAGCAGGTTATATAGCCCCGCCAGCAGGCTGAGCCGGGATATATCCCCATATTTGCCGGTGATCTCCAATGCAAGCCATATCCCGATATTTACCAACGGCCCGCTGAGAAGTACCACAAGTTCCCGGAAGATACCCGGCATGGGAACTGCGGTCATCTTTATCCCGAAGCCGGTAAGCTCCACTCGCCGCAGCTTGCCGCCAAGTATCCGCAATGCCGCTATATGTCCAAGTTCATGGGCTATGCATACCCCGTAGAATCCGGCTATCATGCCGCCGTCCCCGGTCATGAACATCAGCGAATTCATCAGCAGGAAACTGAAATCCACCCTCAGCCTTGCCAATGACTTATCACCCACTCCACCGGGTCAGGCAGCGTGAAAGCAATGTCCCCGGATAGCTGTTTCAGCTTTTCCAGAAATGCCGCCGCTGTCTCCGGCAGGAATATATCCGTTATCAGAAGCGCCAGCCCAAGCACCAGACACACCGCCGCCTGCATTGCTGACGCATCGTCCGCACGGCTGCGCTTTTCCTCCTGCATCTCCTCAGGTTCACTTTCCGGCTCAGGGATATTTTCAGCTATTTCTTCGGTAATTTCCATAAATTTCAGTCTCCACTCATGTATATATTCACCAGAACATTTCTCCGGCTATTATATATGATATTTCCGCCTACGTTAAATCAGAACAAAAAAGCCGCTTCATTTTCAAGGAATTTCGTCATTTATGCGGCAAGCTGTAACTTTATATTTATTGACAGTTGCCGTATCATATGTTAAAATGATAGGGTAGAATAACTCTTTAGGAGGAACGAAATTGATAAAAGATAAAATTATTTCACTTGCAACCGCTGCCGCTATGGGATTCTGCCTTTGCGGCTGCTCAGAAAGTACCGTGGAAAGTTCTTCGGAGGTGGAGTTCGTAAGACCTGCACCCGAAAGTATCGTTTTCGACTGGCAAAACGCCGCTGACTCAAAGCTTTCAAGCGTAGATGCCGGAAGTTCCGCTGCTTTCGACCTTATCGACCTCGACCACGACAGTGTGCCGGAAATCATCATCTCCCCTGACACCGAAGCCGCTACCGCCTGCGAGATATACTCAATTGCCGGCGGTCAGATAAGTTCTATCGGAACTATCGGTATGAACGGCACTTTCCGCTATCTCCCAACTATGGACGTTCTCTGGGAGGAGTTCACCGGCGGTAACTTCACCCTCGGCAAATACGTCAAGCTGAACCAAGGCGTTCTTGAACCTGTCATCAGCTACAGCGATAACTCCGCTGCTGCTTCATCCGGCGCAAGGATAGTCCACGAAATAAACGGTGAAGATCTGCTCCTGCCGGAATACGAAAAGCAGCTTGAACCCTATACCAGTGCCGTTTCCGAGGAAATGGGAAGAAAGTATACCTTCGGCAGTACCGCTCTGAACTATGCCGTTCACTGTGCGGAAAGCTGGGGCGCTGTGCTTACCCCGGAGGAAAAGGAACTTATAAGCGCTAAACTTAGCGAATTCGTTGGTACTGAGGGTGCTGCTTTTGAACTGTGCGACTTAAACGGTGACGGCGTTCCGGAAGTTATCGTATCGCTTGAAAATACCTGCAATATCTACTACCTGTCCGGCGGTCAGCTTTTCGCCCTCGATGGCAGCTACGGCGATACCGGCGTTCTCAGCTTCGACCTGGAAAAGAACGTTTTCTGGTCTGGCTCAGTTTACTGGAGTCTTGCTGACAGCAGCTTTACCGCCGCAGACTTCTCGCCCTCTGACAGTGTTGTCATTCTCGGCAGAAAGTACCTTGCTACTCAGGAGAATATAACAAAAGCACTTAATTAAAAGATTCGCCGCAAGGCGACACTTTCATTACAAATCAGCAAATAGTCCTCACGTTTTTCTGTGAGGACTATGTTCTTTCAGGAGGAATACTATGCCTAAATCACGTTACACATATACCTGCAACCAGTGCGGCTATGAAACTTCCAAATGGCACGGGAAATGTCCGTCCTGCGGCGCTTGGAACAGCTTCGAGGAGGAACTTTCCGACTCCTCACGCCCCTCCGCCGCCTCCTCCGGCAACGCCTCCCCTGACCTGTCCGACAAAATTATGGAACTGGAAAGCATCGGCGTTGACAGCGATGTGAGATATGATACCGGCGTGGGCGAACTTAACCGTGTACTCGGCGGCGGTCTGGTCAAAGGCTCGCTGGTTCTTCTGGGCGGCGAACCCGGTATCGGAAAAAGTACAATTCTCCTACAGATTTGCCAATACCTGGGCGAGGAACACTCCATACTCTATGTTTCCGGCGAGGAAAGCGCACGGCAGATAAAACTCCGTGCCCAGCGTCTTGGTGTCGATACCGAAAACCTCTATATCCTCACCGCCACTGACGCTGAGGCTGTAGCTTCCACTATCGCCGGAAGTGCGCCGGATATCGCCATTATCGACTCTATCCAGACCATGAGCATCAGCCGCATCGCTTCAAGTCCCGGCTCAATCACCCAGGTCAGGGAGTGTACCAACCTTTTCATGCATACCGCCAAAGACCAGGAGATCCCCGTGATCATAGTGGGTCACGTCAACAAGGACGGCGCTATTGCAGGCCCAAAAGTTATGGAGCATATCGTGGACGCTGTGCTGTACTTCGAGGGCGAACGCCACCAGAGTTACAGACTTCTCAGAGCGGTAAAGAACCGCTTCGGTTCGACCAATGAGATAGGCGTTTTCGAGATGCTGGACAAGGGTCTGGCGGAAGTTGCCAACCCCTCCCAGATGCTTCTCGCCGGCAGACCCCACAACGTTTCCGGAACTTGCGTCGCCTGCGTTATGGAGGGAAGCAGACCCATTCTTGCGGAAGTTCAGGCGCTTGCTGCGAAAACCAGCTACTCTGCCCCACGGCGTATGGTAACAGGTTTCGACTTCAACAGGCTGAATATCCTCATAGCCGTCCTGGAAAAGCGTATGGGTATATTCATGGGCGGACTTGATGTGTATGTAAATATAGTAGGCGGATTCCGTCTGGACGAACCTGCCGCCGACCTGCCTGTAGCTATGGCGATGTTCTCGGCGGTCATGGATAAACAGATTGACGAGACTCTCATAGCTTTCGGTGAGATAGGTCTTGGCGGCGAGATACGCTCTGTATCGCACCTTTCACAGCGTATCCGTGAGGCGGAACGCATGGGCTTTACAAAGGTAGTCATCCCGAAGCAGTCAGCCGGTTCTATTGACACGAAGGACTACAATATCGAGATAATCCCGGCTTCAACCCTGAAACAGGCGTTCAGCGTTATAAATTCATAATTCCGTCCCACTTTTTCTGAAACTGCACTTTTGCGCCTAAATCCATGCCTTACATAAATATCATAAATAAGTCTGCAAACTTAACGTCCCTACAATTATGAATCAGGGCAACAGCATTTACTTTTTGGGAATTATTTAAGTCGCCCGTTTCTTTTACTAAATTTGTCTGTTTTACGGACGTTCCGCCAAAGGGGAAAACCCAAGTGGAAAAAGGGGGAGGAACAAATTAAACCCGACAAAAATCGGCATTT
>CAMOEP010000133.1 GCA_946612185.1 uncultured Ruminococcus sp. | reverse complement strand
CCCCACACTGTGGGGAATCACCCGGCGTCCCAAAACAGGTTTTTTGACAAGCTGAAGGCCCCACAACTGTGGGGACTCAGTTATATCAGAAAATTCTCATATTAGGAAAGTATTAGGAAATTGAACGAAAAACGGCAGCCTGAATACAGCTGCCGCATTACCTGATCTATCCCCTTACAAATATTTCAGTTTTCTATAAATAACAGGGTGCAGACCTGTTATTTTTTTATTATTGCAATATCGGGCGCAAAAGGCATATCCATTCCGTCTCCGATATAGAAGCTGGTCATGTGTGACTGGTAATAGCCCTTGGCGGTCATGCAGTTTCTATAGCACGGATCCTGCGCAAGACAAGGAAGTTTTATTTTTGTTTCGTCAACAGTTGAAAGTATAACGAGCTTGGAATAATCTGCGCTTGTCATGATGACCTCTTCACGCCAGTCACCGAGAATATCTCCGTAGAACATGGGAGCGCCTCTGTAGCTTCCTTTACAGTCTGTCATTTTCCATGTTGAAGCAATGCGAAGGGTAGCGGTATTCTTATAGTCCCACTTTTCTATTTTTCCGTCATTGTATGATTCTGCAAGAGCATCGCCGTCCCACCACAGTCTTATGGAAGGATAGAGATTGTCGGAGCTTATTTTCTTTCCTTCATTGGTGTAAAGTCCCTGGAATGACCAGCACTCATATCCTTCATAGCGAGGGTCTATATCGCCTACATTTCCTCTGCCTACGTCAATAAGTTCCTTTGTATCCTTTGAATAATTTGTCCAGATTATCTTTCCTGTAGCGGCATTGTATATGTATTCGAGCAAGCCGCCGGTGTGCCGCTGCTGAACGCCGTATCCCATCATCTGTTTGCCGTTGTTTGCGTTTTTGAATGAGCCTACGAACCAACGGTCGCCGTGGATAATATCGTCCATGTGATACCTCAGCTTTCCGTTTCCGTCGATACAGTATCCCATGTGGAGGACTTCATCCTTGCCGTCGTAGTCAACATCTGCAACTCTTATCTGATGAGCCTCGGCATAGCTGTTCTTATTATCATACTTCCAGCGCATAGTGAACTTTCCGTTCTCATATCCGTATGCTGCATTGATGCTGTTGAAGGATTTGTTTTTATTCCGGTTTTTTAACCAGCAGATAACGCTGGGATTCACGCCGTCAAGATAGCCTATCTCCATCATACACGCCATAGGACCTATCTTGATATAGACGTCAGGCACAGGAGCTTCTGCTTTAAGTGCGCCGGTCCTTCCGTCGATCACAGCGATAGCCTGTGCATTGGTCTTGGTGTTCTTATAGGTCTTTCCGTCACCGAATTTCACCCCGTCAGCAATACGCACGATAACATCGCAGTATCCGTCGCTGTCCATATCATAAGTGGTAACACCGTCCCACATACCCACATCTATAGTTGAAGCGCCGGGAGTGATGTTGTTCTTGTTCTCACTGTTTACACCCATGTCAACGGTCCACAGGTAAGTGCCGTCATTGAGATATGCTTCGAGTTTCTGATGGTTGTCAGCACAGCGGTCAACGAGGTAGTCGTAAGCACCGTCACCATTGAAATCACCTGCCCAGACGAAATGTATCTCGCCGCCCTTTTTAATGTCAAGTATCTGTACCTGTGCAGTTGAATTGCCTTTCAGTGTATAGCTTCCGTCAGTATCCGATTCTTTGCCGTTTACGACCGCTTTGACTGCATAGGTATTGTTCTTTTTCAGGTCAGCAGTCTTGTCGGTGAAATTGGTGCTGTCTGTTATGGGCTTATCATTTAGCTTGACGCTCTTTCCGTCAGTAGTACGGTATACATTGAAAGCCATACCGTCGGCATCGTCAGCAAGGCTTCTCCAGCTTACGAATATATTTTTGCCGGTGCTGACAGCATAAACACCTCGGTCAAGATATTCCATTTTGCGCTTGCCCTCTTTTTCGGGCTGAACCGGAGTAACTGCGGGCTCCGGGTCTGTTGCAGGCTCTGAGATCTCAGGTGCATTATACCTCAATTTATAATATGGCTGAATATCGACATTCTTGCCAAGCAGAAAATCCTGCATCAGCTGACCGTCGGCAGCATCTGTATTTCCATCAGCATTCAGGTCGGCAATGCCGGGCAGCGGATCCTCTGCGCCCTCAGCAAGCAGCTGTCTCAGGCGGATCATATCCATGCAGTTTACCACGCCGTTAAAATCAAGATCGCCCCTTATCCAGGAGTATTCATTTCCAACAGGTGTGATGTCAAAGCGCTGGTTATCGCTTCCCTGATACTTGTACTGGTGAATGTTAGTGCCGTCTGATCTGCTCTTTCCTTTAACATCAAGTGCGGAAGCACCCTCAGAGCATTTTGTTGTCAGGTAATAGGCTGAACCGTCCCATTCAATGCTGAAAAGCTGAGCGTCGCCGCCTGTATATTCAGCTATGCAGATGTTTCCGCCGTTAAGTGCGGAAGGCTCCTCCACTGTAAGAGCCATGCTGCGGTCAGAACCGGGAACCAGTCTGTAATATCCATTTCCATTGCTGATAATAAGCCAGCTCTGCGAAGCTCCTTCTGCCTGGGCAGACTGCATTACGTTTCCGTCGCTGTCGGCTGTCATGAGCTTTCCGCTGAGTTTATTGACTATGTTATACTCTGCGCCGCTAAGTATAGTATCGCTTACAACAGCGGCATGATCTGGTTCCGCTGCGTTTATTACAGCAGGTACAAATTGCATTGACTGAACTGCTATTACAGCAGACAGTGCCAGTGATACTGCTTTGACATTCCTTTTCATAAAAGCCTCCTCATTCATACCTGATATCCGCCTGATACTGGCATATTCTTCACTTCCTATCCGGCGGATACAGGAGCATTTCAACGTTTTCGCTATATCCATTATATACCCGCAGTAAATTGATTTCAATAGCCTTGTAATTTAAACCGTTCTCCTTGAAATACGACTGATCCAACTCCCGGTTTAGAAAAAAATACCGCACAAAGGCTTTCTTTGTGCGGTATTTTTCGGAACGTGTTATTTTTCGTTTTCTTTCCAGAATGAGACCTCAGGAAGTGAGTTGTCCATCTTGCCTGTTTCGTCCTTGAATACTCCCAGGGAATAATCGTCATAGGAAGGATCCCATGCGCCGAAATAGCTGCATATACTCTGAGCAAGTACAAGTATGACCGGCAAAGCCTGATTATGGGTATAACCATACATGATCTGCGATTTTTCGGTCATGTCAACACTTACTCTCCATACAATTCCGAGGCGGTTAAGGCGGTCGATAACATACTGCACCTTCTCAACCGGAATGTTCAGCCTTTTTGAGATAATGGGAACGGAGTGCATTTTGTTGCGTCTTCCGCCGCCGAGATAGCTCACGATACGGATTCCGTCCTCATCAGAAATAGTATAGAAAAGCCGTGCCATGTTCTTCATGTTGGTGAAATAGTTGTTCACTCCGTTTTCGGGCGTTTCCAGATAAACAAAATAGCGAAGATCCGGGTTTAATCTTTCAATAGCGATGTCGTAATCGGTTTTGATCCCGGCGTATGTTTCTTTGTCATAATCCTTATTTATATCCCTTGGCGCAGTGAATGACGGATTATAGGCATAAATAGCGGAATAAAACAGTTGTATCATGAACTTTGAACGCTTATCAGGTGATAAAGACTGGATCCTGTCATGCACCAGCTGAAATATGTCGATCTCGGCATCGCCGGATCTGTTTCCGAACAACGAATCTATGGAAGTATTGAGAGCTTTGGCTATATCAGGAAGTAATTCCGGGTCAGGATAGCTTGATTTTTCCCATTTTGATACAGCCTGGGAAGAAACATTTATTTTCTGTGCCAGCATTTCCTGAGTAAGTCCCAGTTCCTTGCGTCTTTTGGCAAGATTAGAATGGAAGGATTTCTTTGTTGTCATTATTATATCTCCTGTCGAAAAGAGTTTATAACTTTTATATAAATATTATAGCACATATGTTCAGAAAAAGCAATAATGACATGAAGAAGCAAAAAACCACCCTGACTGAGTCAGTGTGGTTTTCTGGGCTATACAGGTTAATTTGCAGGAAATTCTCTTATCCGGCCAAGCAGGAATTTCTGGAGCAGTACAGCGTCGTTGATCTCGAATTTTCCGCTGCCGTCCACATCCGCTGCCATTGATTCTCCGTCAGAGCCGAAATCGTCCACAAGTCCCTGTTTGGCAAGGATCATATCGAACACGGTTATACGCTTGTCACCGTCGATGTCGCCCAGGATCATTTCCTGCTGAGTTGGGATCTCAGGCTGTCCTGCGCCATTTATGACTGTTCCGGCAACTGCGCCTATGGTCTCGTCTATATAGAAATTGTTGGCGGTGTCGGCGGTCTCCACATAGATGCTCATATCCGAAGCGTCATCGGGTATCTTGTAAGCAGTATTCTCAAGCTGCACCCACTGTTCTTTAATTCCAGTGCCCTCAGCAATGGTGGAATATCTTGCCTTGCCTTCACTGTCAGTGTATTGCAGTTTAAGATAGAATTTATCTCCGTCATCACCGTCAAAGTAGGTAACATTCGTACTGAAGCTGTACTCATTTCCGGGCAGGAACGCTCTTGTGTCAAGGGCATAGGAAGCGCCGTGCCAGGAAGAAGTCCGCTCCCTTACCAGAAGCGACTGCGGACTTTCAAAGCCCTTTCTTCCGCTGACCAGAATCTCGGCACTGCCTCTTGCTGACCAGCCGTCAGTGCCGTCCTCGAAGGTGCTGTGGAAATACCAGCCGTTCTCATCTGGTTCCACAGTCTGCGGAACAACAATCTCTCCCCATTCCGAACCGTGGATCATTCCGGTCAGCCTCTCATAAGCCAGCTTGGGCTTTACGTTGTCATCAAAGAGAAGCGGCTTGTTCTCGGCGCCGATCCAGGACAGCTTGTCGTAAAGTCCCCACATACATATAGCCTTTACTCGTCCGTTGGATTGAGGAGAATCGTTCCAGTCCATTGCAGCACGGAATATCGCCTCATACTTGTCCGCCTGATCCTGGAGAGTGTATTTGCCCTTTTCAAGACTTATGTCAAGCTCGGTTATCTGAACATCGCAGCCGATAGAAAGGAACTTCTTCATTGCCTTGATGTAGGATTCTGTTCCGCCAAAGCCGGTCTTGTTGGCAGAAATGTGTGACTGCATACCGATACCGTCAAGGACGCCCTTCTCATAAAGCGGTTTGCACAGATCGTATATCCGGTCACGCTTTCCGTCCCAGTATTCGTTGTAGTCATTGTAGTAGAGGTCACAGCCGTCGGGGGCGTATTTCTTTGCGTATGTGAACGCCTTCTCAACATAGCTGTTATCTCCGTATATCTGCACCCATGCAGAGGAACCGTTATCGACCTTATGGTCACCGGCTTTACGGATACCTTTGTTATTGTCAATGAGATCCTGCGTATTCGCAACGCACTCATTGCACACATCGTAAGCGTACAGATCCAGCTTCGGATACTGCCTGCCTATCTCCTCAAAAACTGTTTTAATGTAGTTTTCAAGACGCTTGTCCATTGTGGACTTGTCCACCCACGCTCCGTTGTTGTCGAAATCCTTCTTGAAGAACCAGCTGGGAGTTTGGGCGTGCCAGACTAAGGTGTGTCCGCGGAGACCGATATTGTTTGCCTGGCAGAAATCCAGTATGGATGCACAGCTTTTCAGCGAGATCCCCACGTTATCGCCGCTGCTCTGGGACTGGACCATGAGGTAGTCCGGTTTCATCTGGTTTCCGCAGGTGATGCTGTTGTACTCCTTCATTATCATAGCTGTCAGCTTGCTGTCCTTGACGGTCTCGTTGTTAAGGGTATTGCCCACACGGAAATAAGATGCAAACTCGTCTTTCAGTCCTTTTTCATCTGCGGCATAAGCCGTATTGACTGGCTTGTCGGCAGTTATCCTTACATCATCAAATGAAAAATCGTCAGTTGAATCTGTTGTGATTGTCAGAAGATATCCGCAGGTATTTTCGGGAGCTTTGAAAGAAGCTCTGAGTTCCGTCCAGGTGTCTGCCTTGGTGTCAGAGGTCAACAATCCGGCTGTTGTCTCTTTTCCTGTTTTCTCATCGGCGTAGGTCAGCGTAACATGAAATTTTTCAGCTTTTGTGCTGTAGACCTTTACGCTGTAATCATATTCCGTATCGCCTGAAAGATAGAACCCTTTAGCTGATGATGCGCCGTCAAATGGCGAAGTTCTTCCGGCGACCTTCATTCCCCTTGATAGATCTGCTCCGCAGCCGTCTTCAGCAGTAAGCACGACATTGTCGGCATTGCCGTACCAGCCGCCGTAGCTCTCCTCAAAATCGTTGTACACTACCTCCGCAGCCTGTGAAGTCCACGGAACTATCGGAGCCCATGTAAGCGATGATACACTTACTGCAACAGCCACAATTACAGACCAGAATTGTCTTTTTTTCATTTTCTCACCTCTTGAAAATCTCATGTTCGATATTTTTATTATACATAATACAGCGGAAGGTTTTCAATAAAGTTGCAGTTGAACAGATGTACTTGCTGTCACAGAGAATCAACTGCCGGTTGAATTGGAGTAATATTTGCTGATGAAACGTTTGTAAATGAGGCTTCTTTGATCTGAGAACGATTTTATATTGATGTACCAATTAAATCTTGAAGAATAGATGCGCAGGATTTTT
>CAMOEP010000132.1 GCA_946612185.1 uncultured Ruminococcus sp. | reverse complement strand
CCAGATCGACGGCGAGGAAAGAACAGCTATCAAGCTCATCTGCGAGCAGAGATAATTTCTTGAAAACATGAGTGGGCAGACATCGCCCACTCTTTTTCTTTTATGAAAGGATCATTATGCAGTCACCTAAAGCGCTTTTTATCATCGTCCCCTGCTACTGCGAGGAGGAAGTCCTGCCAATTACCGCCGATAAACTCCGGGAGAAACTCACTTCCCTGAAAACTCAGGGGCTTGTGTCCGGGGATAGCCGTGTGGTTTTCGTCAACGACGGTTCAACCGACAATACCTGGGATATTATCTGCGATCTTCACCAGAATGAACCGGAAATATTCTCCGGTATCGACCTTTCCCGGAACTGCGGTCACCAGAACGCCGTCCTCGCCGGACTTATGACCGTCCGTGATATATGCGATATGGCGATAACTATGGACGCTGATCTCCAGGACGATGTGAACGCTGTTGACGAAATGGTGAAACGGTTCTATGAGGGCAACCATGTGGTCTATGGTGTGCGCAGCGCCCGGAAAACCGACACTTTCTTCAAGCGCTTTACCGCTGAAAGCTTCTATAAATTCATGAAGGCTATGGGTACGGAGGTGGTTTATAACCATGCGGACTTCCGGCTTATGAGTGCAAGGGTCATAAATGAACTGGCGCAGTACCAGGAAGTGAACCTGTTTCTCCGTGGACTTGTCCCCCTTATCGGCTTTAAAAGCTGTAACGTGTACTACGAGCGCAAGACCCGTGCCGCCGGAAAAAGCAAGTACCCTCTTGGGAAAATGCTGTCATTCGCCGTGAACGGCATCACCTCTTTCAGCACAAAACCCCTGAAACTTATTACCGGCATCGGCTTTTTCATGTTCATTATGAGCCTTGCCGCATTTGTATGGGCTTTTGTGGTCAAAATCATCGGTCACTCCGAACTTGGCTGGTCAAGTACCATGTGTTCGATATGGCTGATCGGCGGCTTGCAGCTTCTCTGCCTGGGAATAATCGGGGAGTACGTCGGGAAAATTTACTCCGAAGTCAAGCACCGCCCACGCTTCACCGTCGCTGAGTTCCTGAACAAGTCCGACCGCCATTGACCCTGAAAGCTATGGTCATACCGCCGCTTCTATTGGGAGGAACCCTTTCCTCAGAAAGGTTTCCTCCCAGTAAAAGCTGCCGTGCGGCTATAGTTCCCTGGGGGCAATAGCGTCAGACCAGCCAGTACTCGCCGTCGATCTCGTAGATGGCGAAGTTTATTTCGTTGTCCAGGCGATTCATGAGGACGTATGTGCCCTCGCCGTTCAGGTTGAATGTGGAATATCCGCCTATCGTAGCCAAACGGCGTGAAGTTACCTTGTCGGATATCTTGCCCTCGCCCAGCGAATCAAGTGCCTCGTCGATCTTAGCGAAGTACTCAGCAGTATCCGGATCACTTGCGTCAGAGCAGGCGACGATCTCCATATAGTCAATATTAAATCCCTCTCCCAGACGGCTTTCAAGGCTGTCGTGGTACTGCTGGATATACGATTTAGTATCACTTACGCCTGCACTCTCGCACATCTTTTTCAGGTACGGCGGATAGAATGACTTCTCCATCAGTTCAGGGTCAACGGTATTCAGAGAGTACATATAGTTAATTATTTTATGTATTTCCGGATAAGTCTCGTCCTTTTCATCAAAGAAACGGCGGTCGAACTCGGTAGTTATCAGTGCTTCCGGGTCATACTCCTTTTCCATGCGGAAAATAGTAGCGCCGTAGGGCATTTCGTCCTCGCTGGCATTTTTAACGCTGTCGGCGTAGTCCTTGCCGTTATCACCAGTAAGCTCAGTACCGGAAGTATCGCTGCTGTCCTGCTTATCTCCGCAGGAGGGCATTGCAAGCATCATTACTCCGGCAGCCGCCAATGCAGCCACTTTCAGAAGGATATTCTTCATATCATCACGTCCTTACCCAAATGTATAATATCTGCCGTCTTTCTCGGCAACAACTATTTCAAAGTCCTCGATGAGAAGTGTCTCCGTGCCGTCAACGTCGCCCATGACATAGAAGTAAAGGTCATACAGCTTGTCGGAGTTCTCCTTTACGAAATCATAGTAACCCTCATCGAACATAGTATCCAGGTAGTCGAAGAACTCAGCCGGGTCATCGTTTCCGGTATACTCCGCCTTTACACGGGACACCTTGAAGGGTACTGCTGCGCCGTCACGCCATACTCCTGAACCCTCGGCAGCCATATTCTCCAGGTTAGTACACTGTGACTCGAAGGAAGTGTCCAGACCGTACTCATAGTCTCTCTGGAGGGCAGTTTCCATATTATCAGCGTACTTATCAAACAGACACGCCTTATAGCCCTCGAAGTCATGGTTAGCGTAGGCAGTAAAGTAACGCTCAAGGAGGAGCATAACTCCGGCAGGGATCTGTGTATCGTCGTAATACAGCTTAACGCCGGCAGCGCTCTTGCGGTAGCTTCCAAGTTCAGCTTCCTTAGCGCCCTCCTCCGGCTCTATGATATCAGTCACGCCATCCTCCTTGACAGGGATTATCACCTGTGAGGACTCGGCAGAATTTTCATCTACAGACACGTTATTCTTGTCCTGACAGCTTGTCATAAAGGCAGTCATTGCAAGCGCTGCCACCGCAGCAGTAAGCACACGTTTCAGCTTCAATACATTACCTCCGTTTCGTCTTCGGTATATCTTGGGAGACTTTCAGCCCATTTCTGTGCGGCTGAGCCTTCCGGAGCGTGTATAGCCACATCGGGAAGCCATTCCAGCCCCCAGTTTTCGTATATAATGTCAGGATTCATGATAGTCAGTTCTCTCAGTCCCTCGCAGGCGGTGAACGCCTCCTCACGGATATATCCGCAGGCAGCAGGGACGGTCATCTCTGTCAGTGACACGCAGTCAACAAATGCTCCACGATCTATGCCGGTGACTGTTTCGGGGATATTTATACTTTCCAGCGAAGTGCAGTCCATGAAAGCGCCCTCTCCGATAAGAGTCAGCGTATCCGGCAGAGTAACAGCCCGCAGGTCATACTTTGCTTCAAAGGCATAAAATCCTATCTCCACCACCGGTGCATTTTCGATAGATGAAGGCACGATGACTTCCGTATCATTGCCGGTATAGCGTGTTATAACAGCGCCCTTGTCGAGTATCTCATACTCGAAGTCAGTAGTTTCCTCGATATTGCGCTCACGGTCAGTAGGGCGCTCGGTAGTAGGCTGTGCGCTGTCAGTCTCCTGAACCTCCGGTGTCTCGTTGGGAGCAGTTTCGGAGGAGGCGTTATTTCCCGATGCGCAGCCGGCAAGTGTCAGGGCAAGGAGTGCCGTAATAGCGGAAATTGTGATCCTGTTCATTATTTTAACCTCACGTTTTGCTGAAATAATGATTGAAATGTGAACGATTGCTGAAATAATACGCCAGTCCGGGACTATTCAAGCCCCGAACCGGCAATTTTTTAGGCAACACCGCACAGAGATTGTGGTGCAGATGCAAGCAGATGTGCCGCAAAGCCGTCAGGCGGTCTTTGTGCGGTGTTGCCTTTATTACTGCTTAGCCTTTGTCTTAGCACGCTGAGAGTTGCTGAGGATGCGCTTTCTGATACGCAGGGACTGAGGTGTTACTTCAAGCAGTTCGTCGTCTGCAAGGAACTCCAGGCAGTCCTCAAGGCTGAGGATACGGTGGGGAACAAGTCTCAGTGCATCGTCGCTTCCGCTTGCACGGGTATTTGTCAGGTGCTTTCTCTTGCACACGTTTACTACCAGGTCATCGGTCTTAGGTGATGCACCAACGACCATACCCTCATATACAGGAGTACCGGCAGGAATGAAAAGCTGACCTCTCTCCTGAGCGTTGAACAGACCGTAGGTAACAGCTTCACCAGTCTCAAAGGATACAAGCGAACCTGTCTTTCTGCGCTCGATATCGCCCTTGTAAGGCTCGTAGCCGTCGAATACATGGCTCATGATGCCCTCGCCCTTTGTATCGGTCAGGAACTCGCTCTTGTAGCCGAAAAGTCCTCTTGCAGGAATAAGGAACTCGATACGCATACGGCTGCCCTGTGGGTGCATTGCGACCAGTTCACCCTTACGGCTTCCCATTTTCTCCATAACGCTTCCCACGCTCTCCTCAGGAACGTCGATAACAAGGCGCTCGATAGGTTCAAGCTTTCTGCCGTCCTCGCCCTGCTTGAAAAGTACATGAGGAGTTGATACAGCCAGCTCATAACCCTCACGGCGCATATTCTCGATAAGGATAGACAGATGCATCTCACCACGTCCTGCAACACGGAAGGAGTCGGTGCTGTCAGTCTCCTCAACACGGAGGGAAACGTCCTTCAGAAGCTCACGGAACAGTCTCTCACGAAGCTGACGGGAAGTAACGAACTTACCCTCCTTACCTGCAAAGGGGCTGTCGTTTACGGAGAATGTCATTTCAACAGTAGGTTCGCTTATCTTAACGAAAGGCAGCGGCTCAGGAGTGTCTACGGCGCAGATAGTGTCACCGATAGTAATACCCTCGATACCGGATACCCATACGATATCGCCCACTGTAGCCTCCTGAACAGGCACACGGTTAAGACCCTGTATCTGGAGAAGTGAAACGATCTTGGAGTTGTAGTTCTTCTTAGAACCGGTATAATCGCAGACAGTTATCTGCTGATTTACCTTGATGTTACCACGAACGATTCTACCGATACCGATACGGCCAACGTACTCGTTATAGTCGATAGAGGAGATAAGCATCTGGAGCGGCTCTTCCTCCTCGCCCTTAGGAGGCTCGATATAGTCAACGATAGTATCGAACAAGGGCTTCAGGTCAGTACCGGCTTCGTACTGGCTCAGGGAAGCAGTACCGCTTCTTCCGGAGCAGAAAAGGATAGGAGACTCAAGCTGTTCGTCATTAGCGTCCAGGTCAAGGAGAAGCTCAAGTACCTCGTCACCGATCTCGTCAAGTCTTGCGTCAGGACGGTCGATCTTGTTTACAACAACGATGATCTTGTGACCCATTTCCAGAGCCTTTGAAAGAACGAATCTGGTCTGGGGCATAGGGCCTTCAGCAGCGTCAACAAGAAGGAGTACGCCGTCAACCATTTCCAGTACACGCTCTACCTCGCCGCCGAAATCAGCGTGTCCGGGGGTGTCGATAATGTTTATCTTGATGTCGTTGTACATAACAGAGGTATTCTTCGCAAGGATAGTGATACCTCTCTCACGCTCGATGTCGTTAGAGTCCATGACACGCTCAGCCACGTTCTGGTTCTCTCTGAAAACACCGCCCTGCTTGAGCATTTCGTCAACGAGGGTAGTCTTACCGTGGTCAACGTGGGCGATGATAGCGATGTTTCTAAGGTCGTTCCTGATCATACTTTTTCCTCCAAAATCAGTTGTTCATAAGACTTTCCAGCCGTTCATTGAGCTGGTCGATATTAGTAAAGTCGGCAGGTATCTTTATCCTGCGGACTGGGTCAAAGATTATTTTCGCATCAGGCGGATAGGAAGTTGCCCTGAGTCTGGCGTATACAGTAATGTACTTGCTGCCGTGGCGGATATTCACTACTTTCTGGACGAAATAGCCGTGATGCTGCATAACATAGGGGCTGGTGATATACTCCTCATATTTCCCGGAAGTATTCATCTGAACCAGGTACTTTCTGGCTTTAATGCGCTTGATGTATTCCTTTTCAAAGGGATTATTTATTATATTGCTGTCAAAAGAGCGGAAGTCCAGGAAGGCTCTTGCGCAGTTGACCATAATTACCTCGTCACGGGTCAGGATAAACGCTTTGAACTGGTTATCCGCATTTACCACACAGCTTGTATAACATATACATGATGCGAGAAGTGCGGAAGAAAATAATATAGGATATATTATACTCATACTTTCGCTCATACAATAGAAGCCGAAGCTGAAAATAGTGAAAAGGGTAGTAATTACTATAATCAATAGCCATTTGACCGCATTGCCGCCATGTGTTTTTTGGTAAGCTGTCTTTATATCGTCAGCGAACTGCGTCCTACAGATCATAAGTCCTCCAATGCACACAATATCTATAGATTATACACATTACTACAGAAATTCCGTGCAAATGCTCTTTTTTTTCAGGCATAAAAAAGCCCTTGTCCGCAGACAAGGTGCTTTTTTGTTAGTGTAAGTAAAATGAACTTACTTCTTAGGCTTTCCGCACTTAGCGCAGAACTCACCCTTATTTGTAGCTCCGCACTCGCAAGTCCACTCATCAGCAGCGGGTGCAGCAGGTGCAGCAGTAGCAGCAGGTGCGCCGAAGGGATTAGAATCATCAGCGGAAGTACCAGTGATCTTCTTTCTCATCTCATGGATATTTTCAGAGATCTCGCAGAGTATCATAACGCCGGCAGCAGTAAGGAATGCATCGAAGGAGTTACGAACCAGAGAAGTCAGGCCAGAGATAAAGCTGTACTTCATGCTTGAGATAGCTGAGATAACGATAGCAATTGCCCCTGCTATCAGAACAACCATGCAGATGTTTTTAGTCAGCTTTGTCCAAAACATAATTTCAACCTCCATATCATAAAATCAGCCCCGACAGTATCGGGGCTTGCTGGTGGGAGAGGGTGGATTCGGACCACCGAAGCTAAAAAGCAACAGATTTACAGTCTGCCCCCTTTGGCCACTCGGGAACTCTCCCATAT
>CAMOEP010000131.1 GCA_946612185.1 uncultured Ruminococcus sp. | reverse complement strand
ACGCTGAGATCAGATGCGACAGAAACCAGTCCGAGATGTACGCTTCAAAGGGCATTGCACCCGGTACAGTTTCCAAGATCCAGCACTACTCCGGAGATATCTACTACATCGAAGTAACTCTCCCGGACGGCAGAGCAGTACTCCCTGTATCTGAGGGTATGCAGCAGTGCGAGTTCCTTATCGCAATGGTATGCCCCGGCTACGGCAGTGTATGGGACGCTTCCAACGACTTCTCCAACAAGGAGATACTCGGCGCAGAGGGCGAGACTGACAAGGACGGCAATATCCACGGCATCAAGAGCAAGTATATCCCCGTATATATTGACGGTCAGCTTTACTACGGCGAAGAACCCGACGGCACTTCTGCTGACGGCGGTTCTGCACCCGTTGTTACCACAACAAAGGCAACTACTACTGCTACAACATCAAAGGTAACTACAACTACGACCACCAGCGTCAGCACATCTGACGAGCAGTCCACCGACCACTGCACAGAACTGTTCGGTGACCTGGACGATAATGGTTCAGTTTCAGTTGCAGATATCGTTCTTGCACTCCAGTTTGCAGCAAACTCCTCAAAGTATCCCCTTGATTCTGATTCAGTAACAAGAGGCGACGTTAACCTTGACGGTGTACTTGATGCAAAGGACGCATTTATTATCCAGCAGTTAGATGCAGGCATCTACACCCAGAGCGATATGCCTTTAACAAAGTAAGACAGGTTCTAAGACAGGTTCTTAATAATATAATGCATAGCCGTCAGCGGAGGACTGCTTAACCAGTTCCGTCTGGCGGCTTATTATATCCGGGTCATTTATCCACTCGTCCTGACCGGCAACGCCTGCCCACTTGTCCTCCTTACCGGTCTTGTAGGCAGCAAGTCCGATTATCAGGGAAACTTCACTCCCGCTGGTAAGTTCCTCCCACTGTTTCAGAGTCGCCTCAAAGGGGCAGGCGGCGTTTTTGAAGCCGAAGTATATCTGCGGAACGATGTAGTCGCAGTAATCCTTGCTTCCTGACCATAGCCTTACATCAGCGTACTGGGTTTCGTAGTCGGCGGAGATGTTCCCCTGGGGACTTATGCCGAAAACAAAGCCGTCGCCGTGAATCTTTACCGTGTCGCAGAGTGACTTGACCAGCCGTGTGCAGTTTTCCTGCCGCCAGAGGGAAAGGTCAGCGCTGCCGCTTCTCTCAAACTCCGTCCGGTCGAATTCCGGATCGGTGGACGGGTAGAAGTAGTCGTCGATGTGTATTCCGTCCACAGGGTACTTTTCCAGTATCTCCTCGGCGCATCTGCACACAAGTTCGGTAACTTCCGTGTACGCCGGGTCAAGGTAGTACCTGCTGCCCACAAGCTTAACGCAGGAACATTCCGGGTCGTAGAGCCACTTTTTGATGATGAAGTCATCGGGCAGCGAATCCATCTGTTCCTGGGTCTGGCATCTGAGGGGATTTATCCAGGCGTGGAGGGATATGCCAATGGAATGGGCTTCCTCGGTGACTATCGCAAGAGGGTCATAGTCTCCGTCAAGGTAAACTCCTTTTGGAAAAATGTCGGAATCGTAGTACGCATCACCGCAGGGGTGAGCGTGGAAGTATACCGTGTTCACGTCCTGCGCCTTGTAGTCATCAAGCATTGAATGAACGGCTTGGCGGAACTCATCGGCGGTTTTCCCGGACATATAGTCCTCGAAGTGCATATACGGCAGCCATACTCCCACCTGATTGCGGAAGTTCAGAGGAGTTTCCCCTGTAACTGCCAGCGTTTCTGACGGCGGAAAGGGATTCCCCTGAACGTAGGACGTAACCGCTGGACTGTCAGTATCCCTAAAAAGCGACGGACTTGTACAACCGGTAAGCAGCAGGGGAAGTGCTGCGATAAGTAAAATTTTTTTCATAATTCCTGCCTCCTGAAAAACTGTATATCTTATTTGTATATAATATGCAGCATCAGGCGGTTTTAAGACTATTTCAAGATTAGTATTGTACTATGTAGCATGAAATACTATATAAGGAGGCGCTGAAATGCTGAAAAAGTTAACTGCGGCGATAGCTGCAACGATGTGTATGCTGACAACTTCTGCCTGTACTGAAAAAACTGACCCTCAGCCGGAGGATACCCCGGACGTGGAAACTATGAATGTCACTTTCTTCGACGTTGGCAAGGCGGACAGTATCCTTATCCGCACGCCGGAAAGCACTGTTATCATTGACTGCGGCGAAAAGGGCGACGGCAAGGAGATCGTTGCAGAACTGGAACAGTACGAGATAACTACCGTTGACTACCTTATCATAACCCACTACGACAAAGACCACGTTGGCGGCGCAGCGAAAGTTATCAACAACCTTGATGTTAAAAACGTGCTTGCGCCGGACTATGAGGAAAACAGCGATGAGGTGGAAAAGTACCAGAAAGCCCTGAACGCAAAGGGCATTACTCCACAGCTTCTCACTTCTGACCTGACTTTTACACTTGACAATGTTGAATACACAGTCTATGCGCCGGAAAAAACTTTCTACGGCGAGGAAAATGATAACGACTTCTCACTTGTAACTAAGGCGGTACACGGCGGAAATACCCTTGTATTCGCAGGCGACGCTATGGAGCAGCGCCTTGATGAGGTTATGGATATCGGGAAGTGTACGCTGCTGAAAGTGCCGTATCACGGTCGTGAACTTCCGAATATGGGCGAATTCCTTGATGCGGTATCGCCGGAGGTCGCAGTTGTATGCACCGATCAGAGTGAATTCAGCGCAGATACTCAGTCAAAGCTTATCGACCGCAAAATAAAATACTATGCGACCTGTTTCAACGGGCGGATAGATGCAGTCAGCAACGGCAGCAATATATCCGTAACAGCCGAAAAAGGAGTGTGACAGGCGGCTGAAAGGAGAATTCCTATGCTTTACATCACAGGCGACACCCACGGTGATTACAACGACTTTATAGACCGCACAAAAAAGCTGGAACTTACCCCAGATGATACCGTTATCATATGCGGCGATTTCGGATTTATCTTCATCGACGACTACTTCCTCACCAAGCTTGTCAAGCTGCCCTGGAACATTGCTTTTGTTGACGGCAACCATGAGAATTTCGACAAGCTTGAGCGTTATCCGGTGGAAAACTGGAACGGCGGAAAAGTTCACCGTATCGCAAAGAATATCGTTCACCTGATGCGTGGAAACGTGTTCAGCATCGAGGGAAAGACGTTTTTCTGTATGGGCGGCGCATACTCTATCGACAAGGCGATCCGCAGAGAGGGCGTAAGCTGGTGGAGCAGGGAATCACCTTCAAATGAGGAGTACCGGACTGCTTCTGCATCGCTGGAAAAGTGCGGCATGACCGTAGACTATATCCTCACCCACAATATCCCGGAAAAGGGCTTCTATGAGCTGGGTTATTGCCCGGATATGCACGACCGTGAACTTGTGGGATTTCTGCAATGGGTCATGGAAACCGTCAGCTTCAAGGAGTGGTACGCCGGACATTTCCACATTGACCAGACGGTATGTGGGAAAGTCCGTATCCTTTATGGGGACGTTGTTCCTCTTGGTTAAGAACCTGTCCACATAGGGATTCATGCACGTCTTTTCGTCAAATTTTGCCGGTGACTACGTTAAAAATCCTTGAAGGGCGACAGCCCGTCGGCGGATTTTTGCCTTGTCACCGACAAAATTATGCCTGAAAATCCGTACATTCACCCTATGTGAACAGGTTCTAAATAAATATGCCCCGGAGCATTTCAGTGAAGCTTCGGGGCATTGTGTTTATTATCAGCGTACAGGGCGGAGTTCCTGCCAGAGAAGTCCGCATTTGCCGCAGTACCAAACAAGTCTGCCGGAGCGGTACATAGGCAGGGTGATGTTCACGCCCCATTCCGGGTACTGCTTGAACATCATTGCGCTGTTGTCGGTGACATACGCCACGAAGGATATGTAATGCTCCTTGGTCATGGGGTGGTCGGAAGTGATGAACCATTCGCCGCCGATGTCCTCGACTTTCAGCTTTTCGCTCTCCTCAGCCTTGCGCATATCGCAGGCGGACAGTTTGTTTCCGCAGCAGGTAACTGCCGCATCGGAAGTGGCGGTAATGATATTCCCGCACTTCGGGCAAACATAGAATCTCAGTTTTTTCATATTTCCGTTCTCACTTTCATTTTGGTCGATTTTTCCGGTAAGCAGAACTTGTACATCAACTGCGAAAACCTGAGCAAGTTCTGTCAGAAGGGAGATATCCGGGCAGCCGTTGCCAAGTTCCCATTTGGAAACAGCCTTGTCGCTGACGTTAAGGCGCTCTGCAAGCTGTTTCTGGGTAAGTCCGGATTCTGTCCGAAGCTTCCTTATTAACATTCCGGTTTTTATCTGATCCATACTACCACCCTTTCGTTTCCTGGTAATTACATTATACCCGGCAAAAGGGCTTTCGTCAATCCACGCTCCGTAGAGTCGATGAAAGTGAGGGCGAGGTGGACAGGTTCTTATTTCCGTCCTGGGAAGATAGTGTTCTTTGGAGTACCTTTCTCGGAACGGGCGAGAGGAGAAGCTCCCAGAAGGTGACGCATCTCAGTAACAAGGTCGGCAGTATTCACCGAATCATCGCCGTTTACGTCGCCTGCACCGGGGGCGGACTGCTCTGAGATAGCTTCACGCAGAAGCACCATATCGTACACGTTGATAACGCCGTCGTCGTTCAGGTCGCCTGCGAGGATATGCGCCTCCACGGGTTCGAGGATCCATTCCTGGCAGAGTTCGCCGTTAAGGGTGAACTGCTGAACGTTTGCGGAATCGTCGCCGCTGCCGTCCTTTATCTCGACCGCACTTTTTCCGCCGGAGGACTTTGTGAGGATATTGAATCCTTCAGCAGTCCGGGCGAACCCGAAGCGCTGGGCATCGCTGCCGGTATCGGAATAAATGCCGATATTTGTGCGGTCAGCAGTATTTGCGCTGTCCAGGTCGAGGAGGTATTCGCCGTCACCGACAGCGGAGTAGATGCGGTAGTAGCCGTTTTCGTCCTTGACGATGTTCCATGTATTATAGTCAGCAGCGCCGTCAGCGGTATACTGCACAACATTTGAGCCGTTCCCGGCGATAGCCTCTGAAACGGTCAGGTACTTTCCGGTAGCGACATTCTTTATGCGGTACGTTCCCTCCTGTATCTCCGTAAGGACTGGCGAAAGAGAAACTTTAGTCTGAGGGAGAATATTGTCGAAAACGCTGAGGGAGGGCAGGGGATTGCCGTGAAAGTCGAAAAGCGCCTGATTATCGTAGGAACTTCCGCCTGCGGCAGTAACCTCGCTGTCGAACTCAGCGGCGTACTCAGTTGCCCAGCCGCTTCCGTAATTCTCCCACTTCTGCTTCTGGTCGCTCCAGGAAATGTCCGGAACGCCCAGCCAGGCAGGTTCCCAATAGAAAACGCCCAGACCGTACTTTCCGCAGTCAGCCATAGCCTGAAAAACGTTCGTAAGGCACTGTGCCTGACCGTCAACGGAGATGTCGTAGTTGAAAACTGAGCCTTCTGCACCGGCAGAAACGGCGTTGTGGAAATTGTCACCGTCGTCGCTGGTGTAGGGGTAGGCAGTCTCAGCGACCATGACGTACTTATTATACGTCTGGGCGATCTGCTTCATTGTGGCGGACATTTCCTGTGCTGTGCCGTGCCAGTAGGGGTAGTAGGAAGTAGCGAAAATGTCGTAATCAAGGTTACACTCCGCCATTACCTTAGCGTACCAGGGGTAATATCCCTGAGCCGGATTAGCGAAATGGTGGGCGATGAGGATATTCTTATCGAAGTCACGGACAGCCTGATTTCCGCTTGCGAAAAGGTCGCAGATCTGGTACATATCCTTCTCGCCCAGGAAGAAGCAGTTAGTCTCGTTGCCCACCTGAACCATGCCGATATCTCCGCCGGCTTCGGTAACAGATGTGAGTACCCATGTAGTCCATTTATATATCTCGCCCTTGAGGGTATTATGGTCGTGACTCTGCCAGTACTTCGGGCGTGTCTGCTTACCTGGGTCAGCCCAGAAGTCGGAGTACTGTATATCCACCAGCAGTTTGATGCCGTATTCTGCCGCACGTTTTCCGATAACTCCGGCGTTGTACACATCGCAGTTTCCAGCACCGTAGGAGTGACCCTCGCTGTCATACGGGTCATTCCACACACGGACACGGATATAGTTCACGCCATGCTGTGCAAGAGTGCGGAAAATGTCCTGTTCTTTGCCGTTATCGTCGTAGAACTTAACACCTGCCTGTTCCAGGGAGACAATCGAGGAAATGTCCACGCCTCTGACAGGTTCTCCTCCGTTGAAAGAGGGGTCAAGCTGGGAGAAAGTTACGGTATTTCCGGCTGAGGACACTGGTGCAGGGAGCGCAAAAGAGGGCAGTACAGCAAGAGAGAATAAAGCTGACGCAAGGAATGACTTTAGTTTCCTGTTCATAAAAAACTCCTTTCAAAAAATGAACAAATTATTGCTGACTACATTATACAAACTTTTTCGCAAATTGTCAATGATATTTTGTGCTTTAGGATCTATCGGCAGCAATCATTACAAAATGCGTCAAAGTCCAACATTAAAACTGTTGACAACCACGAAAATGTGTGGTATAATTTATGTATATTTTTTAGATATAAAAGGAGGTCATTATTATGGCACAGAGAATCGTACTCAACGGCATTTCCTAC
>CAMOEP010000130.1 GCA_946612185.1 uncultured Ruminococcus sp. | reverse complement strand
CCTTCCACTGAGCGATGAGGTAAGGTACGTCGTCAGCGTTCCAAGCAGCTACTGTGAATGTGTCGCCGCCTGTCTTTACGGAAGCAGCCAGCTCACCTGTGCTCTCCTCGGGAGCAGCAGCCTCTGTTGTGTCAGCAGATGCATCAGCGTCTGTTGTATCAGCAGCAGCGTCTGTAGCAGCCTCAGTAGCATCATTTGTGCCAGCGTTGTTGTTTGTTGTGGATGAGCTGGGCTCAGAACCGCCGCAGCTTGCGAGTGCTGTTGTAGCCATAGCAAGAGTAGCAACTAATGCTAATGTCTTCTTAAGTGTGTTCATCAGATTTTTCCTCCTTAAAATTAGGCATCGTACCATATAGGTATGATCGTGTGGATGACCCCTTCAGCTCTCCGCATCTGATGCATGGATGATTGTCCTCAGCCAATGCCGTCCGCTTCCTGCGTCCGGGATCTGCTCTATTAAGAGCAGTATTACCAAGACTTTCGTCTCTGTAATCAATTAAAGCAGTATGTATCAGGCGTTTCCTGAATTTATCCATTCCCATTCGGGATAATATCTGTACCGCTTTTGTACTTCAAATATACTCTATTTTTTCGATAAAGTCAATGCTTTGAATCATTCTTTAATATTTTTTGCACATTCCATACAATTTCAACAGCAGTTTATTGTATATTATGCACAATATAAAACGCCAATATTCACAATTGTTACAAATCGGTAAAAGCATTTTTGACCTTATTTAACATATAAGTGCAATCTAATTCGGGTAATATTACCAATCGCAATAAATGGGGAGGAGTCAAACAGAAAGCCGAATATACTTTTGAAGCACTAAACTTGCGTCAATTGCGTCTATATCGCCATTTTTGTTCATGTCGCAGAAGCTTTTTATCTCAGGTCTGATAACCTCGTCCCCGCCAGTGGAGACCGCTGCATAATGCCGCAAAATCATCGAAGAATCGGCAGATGTGATATTTCCGTTACTGTCTGCGTCACCCATATCAAAAATTGCGGTAATAAGTACTTTTGATGCAAATTCATCCTCTCCTGCGGTGAATCTTACAGCGTGGCGAGTGCCGTATGGAATGGCTGTATTTCCGGAAAACCTGGCAGTCGCAAGCAGTGCCGCAACCGAGTATTCTTCAATTCCAAAGCGATTCTTGAGAAGTTCTGTAAATTTCGTCTCATCATAGCCATAATTTGCTGCAAGTATCGAAAGGTCAACCGGATCATTATCAAGGTACACCGTCTCGATATCCGGCTGAATATAGCGGAATGTGCTGATTTCCGATGAGTATTCCGACATATTTTCCGGAGCATCAGGTGCGTCCGGCACTTGAAAAGTTACAGTTTCGCCTGGGAAACTTTCATAATCTCCCGGATTTTTCATGTAAATCGTTTCACCTGGAATAATGGACATATACCACTGGTTATCAGCGTAAAACAGCCGTTTTTCCGTGCTTTGAAAATTCTCACCGTCTGTACTGTAAACTATTTCCTGCAAGTTCCCTTCGTCACAGCTTATCGCTTCAAGGGCATAATTTATGGCCATATCAGGTAATTTAGCACGTTCTGGAACTTCGACCTCGACTGTCTCGCCGTCAAGCACTCCGGTAAGCGTCTCACCTGCAAAGGCGGAAACATCATCACCGTCGTTTACAGCCGTACCGTCAGGAGCAGTCAGAGAAGTAAGTTTTCCGCTATTTATCGTCATATTCTCCATATCAAAACTCCAGGGCTGGCGGACGATATTAAGGCTCACCTGATTATCAAGGCAGTCCTCCTGGGACAGATTAAAGGCAATTTTCGTCGTACCATATGAGATTTTAATACCCTCCGTCATCTGATAAGCCGGGGTTTCAGCACCATTTATAACGATATCCGCACCCGTCACGGGGTACAGGTACAGACTCTCCTCGTTGTCAGGAACGATTATTTCCCAGTTACTCTCGTCAATTCTCTGTGCATAGGACTGTGCCCTGCCGAAAGTATAGCCAATGGCGTAAAACTGGGCTTTTGCCGGGCTATAGCGTCGCTCAGACCAGTGAACCATGTCAGTTGATGCACGGACAGTTATATCATCAGTCACGGCTATCGGTTCGGCATATTTTTGCGGCGCAGCACCGTTTATACTGTAATAGATATCCTCATCAGCGGCGGAAAGTTCCACTTTTTCTGACAAGCCGATCTGCCCGGAAATATGGGAAAAATTCACTCTGCCTGGTTCATTTCCGAAGGCTTTCAGCGGAATATTCCCCAGCTTTACATGAAACGTACCTTTCTCAAACATCTCACGGAAACCGTCGAGAGTAAGCTGTGCGGCTTCAATATCGCTTTGCTCCTCCAGCCCATACATGAGCGAATCCTCCAGCGTACTGATCAAAGCAAGTTCCATTTCGTCGCTGTAATCCTCCTGGATAGTTGTAATATCAGTCCATTCGTCGCCGTCGGCGCTGTAAAAGCTCTGTCCCTCGCCAGTGTTCCGGACAAGTCGTTCATAGGGGCAATACGCCGCAAGATCGCTGATTTTTCCGGTAGTATCGTCAGTAACGTACATTGCGCCCTCCACTGAGACTACAAACTTCTCCTCCGGACAATACATCTTCACACACACCGCAAAATTGCTGCCCTCGCTGACGAAAACGCCTTCATCAAGGGAAATCGTCCTGTAGCCCGTAACGTCCGCCGTACCGAAAGTCACCGCCGAGGGCGTTCCGGAATCCGGGTCAGATGGGTCTGTCAGCCCGGTATAGACGGTGATGCTGTACTGAGTGCCAGAAGCCACGAAATATGTGGATATAGCGTCAATATACTGGTCTTTTTCGGCGGTAAAAACGTTAGCAATGTAAGTCCCTGTGTTGTCATCGGTGTCAGCCGAAAAAGTCTGAGTGCTTTTAAAGGTATCATGCTGGTAATTTGTGTCATAATTATTCCGGTCACCCAACTCATAAACCGCAAAATCGCTCAACGACTTGTCATCATATGAGATCCACATATAGCCCTCGTCGCCGTAGGAAGTTCCCCAGCTATTGCGGATAAGCCATGCGCCGTCGTTTTCCGGGGCGGTGAGAAAGTTTTCCCTGGGAAAATTATCGTCCCAGCCGACTATGGCAACGGAATGATTGGCTAATCTCTGCGGTTTCCGGGAATTTGTGGAGTAATTCTCTGAATCGTACAGACTGCCGTTATCGGCGTAAAACGATACATCTACTGCTTTTCCGTCCATGATAAAGCCTTTTATCAGATTGTCGGTTTCCTCCTGATTTGAGCGGTCACGTTCATAGTCAAACAGCCACGCATTTTCCAGGTGATAGGCGCATTTATCACGCATTTCAGCCACTTTTTCCTTGTCCGTGAAAAAATCCGTATCACCGTATTTCAGGTCACTTTCATTCACTGGGCCTATCCACTGTGACCACAGATTTACTGCGAACTTTGTATCACCGCCCATGCTCATAATGCCATTTACGCTTGAATCCGAGGGGAACGCCTGGTCGGTGCCGTAGTAGGTGTAGTAAGCTGTGTGGAATTCCGAAAGGTCAACGGCAGGTTCAGCGCTCAGGACTGAAGATTCGGCGCTTGCGATAGCGGAGTGAGCCCAGCAAGTGCCGTAGCCTGCCTGATTCTTGACGCTGCCTATAGTTCCGCTCTCACGCATATCGAAGCTTTCAGGATAACTTTCCCTGACCGGCGACATAAAGTCCTGTGCAGTACCGGTGTACGAAAATCCGCCTGTGTGCATATTATCCGGGAGAATTTCTGCTGCGGCGGAGGGCAGCGACAGTCTGATACCCGGAACAGCATCATGGCTGACGTGCGCCGATACGCTCGGAACAACCGGCAGCGTTGTTATTGTCATTATCGCTGTCATAACTGCGGCATTCTCCCGCAAACGTCTGTGCTTCATACCGCACCTCTTTCACCAATTGTATTCGTTAATTATGTCAGCAACATTGAAGCCGTTCATTTCAAGCAGTTCATAGCCGTCAAAAGAAGCCGTTTTACCGCTTGTAAGCGTGTTTTCCGGAAGTGAGACGATGACCAGCGAAGCCATTTTCGGGGAAAGTGTCCTGACGCACAAACTCTCGCCGCTGCGGACAAGCTTCATAGTTCCGGGAAATATACCGGCTGCTGGCTGAACGTCTGGCAAAGTTTCCCGGCTGGAAAACCTTACTTTTGCACAGGCTGTCTTATCGCCGTCAGGAGAAACATACACCTCAGCACCATTTTCGCAAAAGGTGTACCACCAGACGTAGTGCTTGCCTAAAACCGCAATTTTCCGGACTTTTCGCCTCATATCCTACCTCCTGACGATGTAGTAAGCCACGCCGAACCATTCTCTTACCCAGTAGGTAGGCACAAGCCAGCGTGAGGTGTGGGCGGAGATATTGTAAGCCTTGATGCCGAGCCTTTCCGCCAGCATATCCGCACGAAGCTGGTGGTAGCCGTCAGTGATTATGGTGATATCCTCCGGCAGGCTGTTCTCTTTTATGATTTTCTTTGAAAAACTCAGATTTTCCTCGGTACTTACAGACTTATCCTCCCGGAAAATCCGTGACGGGGCGATGCCATTGTCGGTGAGATAGCGGTACATACACTCCGCCTCGCTCATTATCTCGTCATCGCCCTTTCCGCCGGAGACTATGACCTTCACTTCCGGTTCGCTTTCCAGGTATGAAACGGCGGCATCAAGGCGTTTTTTCAGCATAAGACTGGGAGCGCCGTCCTTGACTTTGCAGCCCAGCACGACTACAGTCGTATTTGGATCGGGCGGATTGTCATTCATTTCCCGTATCATTAAGCAGCTCACCGCAATCGCCCAGATGATCGCAGCCGCAGTCAGGAAGCCAATGATAACAAGCACTATCCTGCCAGGAAGCTTTCCCCAAAGTGAGGAAACCAGTGCTGCAAACTGCTTATGGAAGATGAATATGCACAGAAGCAGCGCCGAAACCACCGCACCTGCTGCGTTGCCGATGTTGAATATTCCCACGCCTATTGGCGAGAGAAACAATAGTAAAAACAATAAAAAAATGAGAGCCGGGAAGGCTCTCACTAAAAATCTGAATACAGAACCCAATATTACCCCTTCTTTGATGTAAGCTTGATTATCCTTTCAAGATTCTCCTTGGTGGTAGTCTCGCTGCCGAGATGCGTGGGTACGCTGTTATAAAGTCCGTGGAAGTCAGAGCCGCCTGTTTCGATAAGTTCATACTTTTTCGCAATTGCTCTCAGGTCATTGCGATAGTCCTCATCAGCGGAATAATGACCAACTTCAACGCCGTCTATCCTGCCAGTCTTAGCCAGTTCCTCAAGAAGCTCGATATTGTCGTACTGCGCCGGGTGAGCCATAACAGCCGCACCTCTGGCGGTATGGATAAGGTCAATAACAAAATGCACTTCCGGGTACTCACGCTCGATATAGCAGCTTCCGGTCTTGGGGTTGAAAAGCTGACGGTCGAGGTCGCCGTAGAACTCCAGAGCGTAGCCGTAGTCGATGAGCGCCCTCATGATGTGCTGCTTGAAAATACTCTTTGAACTGGTGGTATGTTTCAGGATACTTTCCAGAGTTATCGGGAATTTCTCCATTACTCTGGTTATCATCTCACGGGACACTTCCTTGCGTATCTCGCAGGATTTCAGGCACAGTCCCTCCAGTCTGTCAGGTTTCGCCGGAGCATAGCAAAGGATATGCACCTTTCTGCTTCGCTCCTTATCCCAGGCGGAAAGTTCCACACCGGGCAATATTTTCACGCCCTCACGCTGACCGATGACATTTGCCCTTGAAAACGAAGCCATAGTATCATGGTCGGTAATTGAAAGCCAGTCTATACCGGTTCTTTTAGCCTGAGCGATAACGTCCTCGATGCCCAGTGAACCGTCTGATAATTTTGTGTGGCAGTGCAGATCGCAGATCATAATAATTACCTCTTTCAGCCGACTTGATCGGCACAGGATAGAAGTCGATAATCCGACTAATCAATTATACCACACATTTATAATAATTGCAAGTATTTTTTGTATACTTTCCCAAGAAATTTTAACCTTAATTGTCACCACAAAATGCTGAATAAAGTTCACCTTTCCGCAGACCAGTCGCCTTTGCAACGGCTTTGCAGGCATCAGTAGGCTTCTCGCCCATTTCCACAAGGGCACGAACCTGTTCAAGCGCCTGTTCCGGGGTTATTTTCTCCTCCCTGGAAGTTCTGCCCTCGATTACCAGGACGAATTCGCCCTTTGGCTCGGTGGTTTCGTAGTACTGCACAGCCTCGCCAAGGGTCATGCGAAGAACTTCCTCATGCAGCTTGGTAAGTTCCCGGCAAATGGCTATTTTACGGTCATTTCCGAAGAATTCTGCAAAATCAGCAAGGGTAGTTTTCAGCTTGTGGGGAGCTTCGTAGAAGATCATTGCGGCACTCTCGTTTTCCAGCATATCAAGCCGCTGACGGCGCTCCTTGCCCTTGACCGGCAGAAATCCCTCGAAAGTGAAACGGCTGATATTCAGACCGGAAATTGCCGCTGCCGAAGCTGCCGCCGTAGGGCCTGGGATCACCTTAACGTCGATGCCGCTTTCCGCACACATCTTCACAAGTACCTCGCCGGGGTCGGAAATGCACGGCATACCGGCATCCGTGACCACTCCGCAGCTTTCACCAGCAGCAATGCGGTCAATTATCCGCTGAGCGTCCCC
>CAMOEP010000129.1 GCA_946612185.1 uncultured Ruminococcus sp. | reverse complement strand
AAGCGATAAGGTCATTGTAGGAGGGACCCCATTCGCTGTGGTCGATGCCGGCGTATTCAAGGATACTTGCGGGGAAGTAGCTGTTTGAAAGCTGAGCGTCCTCGTTTATCTGGAAGTCGCCGGTAGTGTTTGCAGGCTTGATAAGGAGAGTGGTAGCGATAATGTCGTCCAGCTCAGGCTCACCGTAGACCTCTGTTTCAACAGGCGGTCTGCCGTGGTCGCCCAGGATAACTATAGTGGTATTATCGTACACGCCCTGCTCACGCATCTGGTTGAACAGCTCATTGAGGATAGCGAAAGCGCCACGGCTTGTGGTGTAGCCGGTGATATTGCCCAGCAGGTCGCCGGTATATATCTGTGATTCTTCCTCGTTTGCGTCGTGAGCGAAGCACATATGGATAAAGCTGAAAGTTTTTGTGTCAGCGTCGGAAGTGATGCCGTGGTCTTTGATGTAGTGGTAGAAGGCGATGTCGGTATTGCTTCCGATAGCACGGGGGCATCTTTCAGGTATCTCCTCGGATACGGAGATGAAAGAGTTGGAGAAGTCGGCGGTATAATCACCGAGGAACTGGTTCTTGAACAGATAGGGGACGAGTTTACCGAAAGAGAAGTCGGTCATTGTAGGAATGATACCGCCTTCGCTGAAATAGTTGATACTGGAGTAGTCCTCAGCGGAGCGGATATTATCGCACTGGTCTTTAAGCTGGAGGATACTGTCATAGGTAGTTGAGTTATCGAGGATCATGCTGACCTGATAGCCGGCTTTTTTCAGCCTTCTGGGGAGGGTATTGCCAGCCCAGGCAGTCTTGTAGTAGTCAGCGTAGCTGTCCCATGCACCGCTCTGGTACTTGTAGTTAGTGAGAAGCTGGGTCAGTGCCGGGAAAGTGTTAGTGCAGTTGGAGATATTGTCCTTGTAGTAGGTGAAGTCTCTCAGGTCGTCAGCAAGATCAGGCCAGAGAGCAAGGTCAGAGTCCATCCACTGACCGTCCATACGGTCAGCCAGGATAACAAGGATATTATCCTCGGTCTTAGAGAAGTTGACAGCGGTATCAAAAGCCATGAAGTTGCTGTACTCATCAGCTTCGATATGCTCGATAGGGTGAGTAGAGAACTGGTTATACGAACCGAAACTCTGCATAACGAGTATCACAGCCGCAAGGTAAGCCACAACAGCCGAGCCTTTTTTTCTGAGGATACCCTTTGGCTTTGCGCAGCTTATAAGGAACAGTACAAAAGGCAGCAGGGCAATGAATGTGAATATGCACAGATCAGCGATATTGAACTTGCCTAATTTGGAGTAGTCATTATCATCGCCGGTGATAGTGACCATGCGTCCGTTCAGGAAAAGCATCTGAACGTACATAGCACACAGAGTACCGAAGATAAGACTGTTTATGCACTTGAAGAACTTCTCATGTATTGCCAGGAACAGGTTTTGTATCACAATAAGCGATACTGAACTGTACACAGCGGCAATGAGCATAGGTTTGATGATATTTCCAGCGTCCATAGCGAATTCACGCTGATTTCCGAGGAATATATCAATAGGGGCGAAGAAAAGCACGGTAAAGGCGATAGCCAGTGAAGTGAAGATTATCCTCAGTTCATTAGCCTTATTGAACCTGCTGTACTTTTTCTTAGGTTTCTGGGCTTGCTCGGTTGATGCGTCGGCTGGCTGGCTTTTGTCATTTGCCGGTTCAGCAGCGGCATCGGCGGAAGCGTCAGGCACGGAGGGTTGTGAGACATCGGCAGATGCTTCATTCTCAGCGGTGACGGCTTCTGTTGAATCCTTCAGGTTTTCCGAAGAATTTTCAGATGTTTTGTTGCTCATCTGATGTTACACTCCTTTGCAATAAAAATTTACACCATACATAAAACATTGTACCTTAAACAAATTAAAATGTCAAGCAAAATGATAATATTTCGCAGTATTTTCAGAAATAACCGTTGCCGCAGTTATCCGGTTAGTAAAAGAGTATAGTTTTTTGTAATTTGAAGTAAATAAACTGTAATAAAGGCTTAAATTAAGAGTAGTTGTCATAAGTGAACAGGTGTGGTATAATAGGTTCAAATCCAGGGAGAAAAAATTTTTTTCCGGGAAATGCACGGAAAAGGATCTTTCAGGAAAGTTGTATATAGAAGCAAAAAAATCGCCCCTAAAAAGGAGGAATAATTATGAAAACCAGAGCATTATTAATGGCACTTACCCTTATAGTATCAGCAGCAGCCCTTACTTCCTGCGGCTCAGCCGATAATTCCGCTGCTGATTCTTCAATATCAGCAGGAGGAGAAATTAGAATGGGAGGCGAGGCAGTCAATGGAGATGCATCACCGGCGCTGGAAGCTGCACTTGATGATGCCGGGGAAGCTGCACCCGCAGAAGCAGAGGCAGGAGAAGCAGACCTTTCTGATGATATGCTTGCAGTAAAAGACGCAGAGATCGGCGCAGACGATGAAGACGGCGCTGTTGTTGACGTTCCCGACATTGCAGAAGAAACTGAGCCTGACCCGGACGAGGATATTATCCCCGACAACGGCGGCGAAGCTTTCGTACTTACTGCCGGCGAGTGGAACGACAACGAGAACTGGGGATTCTTCTCCAATATCGTCAGCAACGGCACTATCAGCTTTCCGCAGTACGGTCTTGACCCTACCCACAGAGTAGCTGTAAACCTCACCAATGGCGGCGAGCCTGTAAGGAACAAGAAAGTAGAGCTGAAAGACGGCGGTACTACCATGTGGAGCGCTGTGACCGACAAGGAGGGCAATGCGTACCTGTTCACACCTGCAACAGCAAAGGTGGAGTACACCGTGGCTGCCGAGGGCGCAGAGCCGGTAACAGTAACAATGGGCGGCGAAAACGAGGAAGGTCAGGGTACAGGCATCGAGTCACCGGAACTTTCTATAGAGACAGGCGACAGCACAGTTTCCTACGACAAGACACAGGTAATGTTCATACTGGATACTACCGGTTCAATGGGCGACGAGATAGCATACCTCCAGAAGGACTTCACATCTATCGCTGAGGAAGTAGGCGGAAATGACGTTACCTTCTCCGTTAACTTCTACAAGGATAAGGGTGACGATTACGTTACAAGCTGCAACGACTTCACCGACGATATCAAGAGCGTTCAGAAGCTTCTGAACAAGGAGAGAGCGTCCGGCGGCGGAGATACTCCCGAAGCAGTCGCAGAGATACTTGACGAGACTATGAATTCTTCCGGCTGGGAGAGCGATTCCAACAAGATAGCGTTCCTGATATTCGATGCACCTCCTCACAGCGATACGGAGCAGGTCATTATGGGCGCAATTGCAAAAGCAGCGGAGCAGGGAATAAAGCTTGTTCCCGTAGTGGCTTCCAACGCTGACAGAGAGACTGAACTTTTCGGCAGAGCAGCAGCTATAATGACAGGCGCTAACTATGTATTCCTCACAGACGATTCCGGCGTAGGCGGCTCACACCTTGAGCCTATTATCGGCGCATATGACGTTGAACTCCTCCACGACATAATCGTTCGCAACATCACAGAGCTTAAATAATTCGTAATCAATAGTGTTGTATAAAATGCCGTCCGGTACATTTAAGAGAGCCGGACGGCTTTTGTTTAGTATGAATTGCGCATTAGATATATAAATAGGATATGGACTGCAAAAATCCCCAAATATAAACTGAGTTTGCATATAAAAATTTTACTGGGTTTTGCCCCCGGAAGTATTGACATATCATAAAAAAACTGGTATCATTAAAGATAATAAACTTGACGGTTTAATTATGAGAAGGAGGAATTTAATTATGCTGACTGACATGAACAGCAAGTTTCAGAAAGAGGGTCTGACCTTCGATGATGTACTGCTTATCCCCGCTAAATCAGATGTTACCCCCAACATGATAAAGCTGGGTACAAAACTTACAAAAAATATCCGCCTCAATACCCCTATCATGACCGCTGCTATGGATACCGTTACTGATTCACGCATGGCTATCGCTATCGCAAGAGAAGGCGGTATCGGCATTATCCACAAGAATATGTCTATAGAACAGCAGGCTGAGGAAGTAGATAAGGTAAAGCGTTCTGAGAACGGTGTTATCGTTAATCCTTTCTCCCTGACAGAGGATCATATCGTTGCTGACGCTGACGAACTCATGGGCAAATACAAGATCTCAGGTGTTCCGATCGTTGACAGCAATAACAAGCTTGTTGGCATCATCACCAACAGAGATATGCGCTTCCTCACAGATTTCTCCGCTAAGATCTCAAACGTAATGACCAAGAGAGATCTTATCACTGCTCCTGTAGGTACTACTCTTGATGAGGCTCAGGAAATACTCCGTGCCCACAAGATCGAGAAGCTGCCTATCGTTGACGAGCAGGGTACTCTCAAGGGTCTTATCACTATCAAGGACATCGAGAAGTCCGTACAGTACCCCAATTCTGCAAGAGACAGCAAGGGCAGACTCCTCTGCGGCGCTGCTATCGGTGTTACAGCTAACGTTCTCGACCGTGCAAAGGCTCTTATCGAGGCTCAGGCTGATGTACTGGTACTCGACTCCGCTCACGGTCACAGCGCTAACATCATGAAATGTCTCTCTATGGTCAAGGAAGCATTCCCTGACACACCTGTTATTGCCGGTAATATCGCTACTGCTGCCGCTGCTGAGGATCTTATCAAGGCTGGCGCTGACTGCGTAAAGGTAGGTATCGGCCCTGGCTCTATCTGCACTACAAGAGTTGTTGCAGGTATCGGTGTTCCCCAGATCACAGCCGTTTATGACGTTGCCTGTGTTGCTCAGAAGTACGGTATCCCTGTTATCGCTGACGGCGGTATCAAGTACTCCGGCGATATCGTTAAGGCACTGGCTGCCGGCGCTGATGTTGTAATGCTCGGCTCATTGCTTGCAGGCTGCGCAGAAGCTCCCGGCGAGACTGAGATCTACCAGGGCAGACAGTTCAAGGTATACCGTGGTATGGGAAGCCTTGGCGCTATGGCTAACGGTTCTACTGACAGATATTTCCAGGAGGGCGCTAAGAAGCTTGTTCCTGAGGGCGTTGAGGGACGTGTTCCCTTCAAGGGCGCTGTTGCTGACACTATCTTCCAGCTTGTTGGCGGTATCCGTTCAGGTATGGGTTACTGCGGCTGCGTAGATATCCCCACACTTCACGAGAATGCACAGTTCATCAGGATCACAGGCGCAGGTCTGAAGGAGAGCCACCCCCACGATATCTATATCACTAAGGAAGCTCCCAACTATTCAACACATATCTGATGATACAAATGGCTGTCTGACAGCCGGTGAACATACTTTTCCCGACGGGGCAGCTATGCCTTGTCGGGAATTTGTTTATCAAGGAGAACAATAATGCCAAGATTTTTTACAAATACTATCGACGAGGAGAATATCACACTCACCGGAAGCGATGCCAACCATGTAGGACGTTCCCTGAGAATGCGTCCGGGGGAGGAAGTGACGGTATGCTGCTGCGGCTACGACTACCGCTGCAATATCCGCCAGATAACCGCCGACTGCGTGTTCCTTGACCTTATCGAGAAGGTCAGATGCGCCGCTGAACCTACTGTGGAAGTGACGCTGTTTCAGGCTATACCAAAGCTTGACAAGCTGGAGTACATCATCCAGAAAAGCGTGGAGCTGGGCGTTAGCCGTATCGTGCCGGTGCTGACAAGGCGGTGCATATCCCGCCCAGACCAGAAGGACTTTGCCAGGAAGCTGCCCAGACTGCAAAAAATAGCCCAGGAAGCCGCAAAGCAGTCCGGCAGGGGAATAATACCGGAAGTTACGGATATGGTGAATTTCGGACAAATGCTTGAGATGATGAAAAGCCTCGACCGGAACATTATCCTCTACGAGGAGGAGGGCGGCTGCCGCTTTGGAGAGACTGACCTGGAGGGCGCAAAGTCCGTTGGACTTATCGTCGGCAGCGAGGGCGGATTCGATCAGGAGGAGGCTCTGAAAGCCGTAGCTAACAACGCTCAGCGTGTCTGGTTGGGAAAACGTATACTACGTTGTGAAACAGCACCAATTTCAGCCCTTTCAATTTTGATGTTTTTAACAAATAATATGTAAGTGGTTGAAATTTCAGAAATAATGTGGTATAATAAAAAAGGATTATCGGAATCAACTTGTTTGGCTTCGGTAACAAGATCATTAAGCAAAGAAAAGAGGAGTAAATAATGAATAAGTTAGTTCTGGGCGCTATTATCACAGGCGCAGCAATCGCAACAGGTTATGTAGTATCCAAGCTTTTAAGCGGCCCTGAGATCGAGCCTGACTTTGATGACGATATCTACGATTATCCCGATCCTTATGAGACAGACGAGAGCATTGACTTCGAGATCAATGACGATCTCAGCGAGGAGAATATCCCCGATGAGCTGAAGAACATTGACGACGCTGACCTTGCTGGCGCTGTTGAGGAGCCTGCTGAGACAGAGAGCGAGGACGAAGCAAAGCTTTGATTCCTGGTGAATAGACATTATGAGGGCGGCTTCGGCTGCCCTTTATTGTTTGTTATGCACATAAAATGGCGTTGAAACTTGTGCAAGTATACAAAACACAAAAAATGGTATTGACAATTGCGAAAATGTCTGCTATAATATAGAAGCTGTTTGAGAGAAACAACGGTGAGTTCTTAAACGAGGCGTAGCTCAGTTTGGTAGAGTGCTTGGTTTGGGACCAAGATGCCGCAGGT